>JBAYTU010000032.1:0-38375 GCA_041675465.1 Terrimicrobiaceae bacterium
CCAGCCGGATGTGACAACGCTTCCGGGCGGATTCACGATCAACGAGGACTTCGACTGGCGCGGGGACCTCACCGCCGTGACCGACCCGAACGGACGCAGGACGACCTACGCCTACAACAAGCGTCGGCAGCGGACGGGCGAAACCGCCGACGCAGGCGGCATCGCGGCGGCATCGAATTCCACTTTCGACAACCAGGCCCGCGTCGCCACGGCCTACACGCGCAACGGCCGCGTCGCTTCCGTTTCGGAACCCAGCGGCGACACGGCCACGTTCCCAGACGGCACGCCGCCCACGACTTCCAGCGCGCAGGTTCCCGCCAGCGGAACGCTCGTCATCGACCTGGCCCCACTTCGCGGACTGGAGGCGAAAATCGGCTATTTTCAGCCCTCCGAGGCCCGCGGAGCCGCATAAACACAGGGGGGTAGTCCTCAAAGGGCTTGTAGTGCCGACCTTTTGATGTCGACATCGCAAAACAGCGGATTCGCCGCCATCCGACCCCTCCAGTCCGCGAAGGAGGGCTAGTTCCTACGGAGACTGGAATAATCTCTTGCGCGAACGCTGTTCCCAGCTTCCACTCCCAGTCATGAAATTCTTGGAACCTGCGGTATTAATCGAGTCCCTGAACTGGCGGTATGCGACCAAACGATTCGACCCCTCGAAGAAGATTCCGGCCCCCGTGTGGGAGGCGCTCGAAGACGCGCTGGTCCTGACCCCTTCGTCCTACGGGCTCCAGCCCTGGCATTTCTTCGTCGTCACCGACACGAAACTGAAGGCCGCCCTGCGCCCGCATTCGTGGGACCAGCCGCAGGTGACGGATTGCTCGCACCACGTGGTCTTCGCAACCCGCCGGGACATCGACGCCGCATTCGTGGAAAAATATCTGGCGCGCATTGCGCACGTCCGCGGGATTCCCATCGAGTCGCTGGGGTTCTACAGGGACATGATGGCTTCCGACCTCCTGGACGGCCCGCGCTCAAAATGGGTGGGGGAGTGGGCGGCCCGCCAGGTCTATATCGCGCTGGGGAACTTCATGACCGCCGCCGCCCTGCTCGGCGTGGACACCTGCCCGATGGAGGGTTTGGATCCCGTCAAATACGACGAAATCCTCGGCCTCCCCGCGAAGGGCTTCAACGCCGTCGTCGCCTGTCCGGCCGGATACCGTGCCGGGGGAGACAAATACGCCGACCTCCCGAAGGTTCGCTTTCCGAAAAAGGACATTGTCGAAACCTTGTAGGCGGCGCGGTTCGGGCCGCGCTCAAAACAGGCCCGCGATCCAGTGCCAGATCCTGGCGGCCCCGGCCCCGCCCAAGAAAACGATCAGGACGACGTAAACCGCCGACACAGCCATCAGGAAGTAGCCGGACACCATCACGGCCCCATCGCGTTCGAGCATGCCCAGGGCGAGCAGGATGATCGCGAAACCCGGGATCATGTTCGTGAAAGGGAACGGAGGCGGGATGGGAAGGCTCAGCAGGAATGCCGAAAACGCGATGGCGAACCCGGCCGCCATCTGCGCCGGATGGCTGTCGGCCAAAACCGTCCACCGGGGGCGGAGGAACTTTTCCAGCCGCGCGTGAATCGTGATCCCGAAATGGAGTGTCCTCTCCAACACGGCGAAGGAAACATTCCGTCTCGCGATGAATTCCGGCAACCACGGCTGGTGGCGGAAGGCGATCCTCAGCCCGCAGATCGCAATCGCGATCCCGAACGGGATGGAAAGCCCGGGAAGTGCCACCGGCGACAAAAAGGGCAGGCAGAGGACGATGGCGATAGTCTGGAGCCCGCGCCCGCGGGTATGCCGGATAATGTCGGCCACCGATATCGGGTTCCCTCCCGCAAGTTCGAGAATCCGCTTGAGATCGTCGGAGACCCGGGGCGGGGGAGCGGGAGATTCGGGTTCAAGCATGGGTGGCCGACAAAGGTCATAGCGTGTGAAGCGCGAAGGCGCAAATTTTGTTCGCCTTGCATGTCGGGAGGATTCCCTGTGAAATGGCGGCAATGACAGACGAACTCGACCAGGCCGTGGAGAGCGGCTCCCTTGACAAAAAATCTGCGGACGCCCTCGCCCGCCTGACCCCCGGCTCCTATTGCCAGCACAGAAGCTGGGGATTCGGGCGTGTGGCGGAGTGGAACCTCATCGCCGGCCAGATCTTCATCGATTTCGGGACCAAGAAAGGCCACCCGATGCAGGTCGCTTACGCGGGCGAAACCCTCGCCCCGATCCCCGGGGACCACATCCTCGCCCGCAAAGCGAGGGAACCCGACGCCGTCCGCGCGCAGGCCAAATCGGACGCCCTCGCCCTCGCGCGGAAAATCCTCGAAGATCTCGGTGGGAAAGCCACCACCGAACAGGTCGCGGCGACCCTCCAGCCAGAAATCTTCGATGCCGCCGGCTTCAAAAAATGGTGGGATGGCGCGAAGAAAAAAATGAAGGCGGACGGGCATTTCCAGATCCCCTCGAAGAAGTCGGACCCGTTCGTGGTCCTCGAAGTCGCCGTGAATCCCGGGCGCGGGTTCATCGACCAGTTCCGCGAGGCCCGCCACACGAAAGACCAGGTCGCGGCGCTGGACCAAATCACCAAGGCCCTCGGGGATCTCGCCAACGAGGTCGAGGAACTCCAGGTGCTCGCCGCGCAGATCGAGGACACTGCGCAAAAGGGCCGCAAGCTCCAATCGGCGGCGGCGGTCGAAATGCTCCTCGTCCGCGACGAGATCCTTTCGCGTCACTCCGCCCTCACGCCGGGACCGGAGGCCCCGACGGTCGCCGATATTCTCGTCGGGGAAGAGAGCCGTCTCCCGGCGCTCTTCGCCAGCCTCCCCGCTTCGAAGCACCGCAAGGTGCTGGAATCGTTCGAGAAGGCCTACGGGGACCAGTGGACGGACAAGGCGCTCAAACTGGCCCACCAGGCGAATTCCCGCCTCGTCATCGAAATTTCAAAACTGTTCGAGCGGGTCGGCAAAGCGGACGTCATCCACGCCGCGCTTGCGCGCTGGATCAGCGACCGCTCGATTTCCTCGGAAACCCTGATCTGGCTCTGCAAGGAGCGCGGGGCCGGGTTCTCCGGCATTTTCAACGCGGAACTTCTCGCCGCAGTCTTCAGCGCCCTCGAATCCGACCTGCTCTCCGAGCGCCGCACCTCGCGCCTGCGCGACCTCCTCATGGACGACCGCAACCTCCTCGGCGAGCTGATCGCCGAAGCGGATCGCGACACCGTCCGCGACACGATGCGCAAGCTTTTGCTCACCCCGGTTTTCGACGACCTCACGAAGCGCTCGCTCATGGCCCGCATCGTGAAGCTGTATCCCGAGACCCAGAACATGATCACCGGAGACGCCCCGGAGGAAAAGGCCGAGTCGCTCACGGTCTCGTGGGCGAGCCTGGAAAAGCGCAAGGCCGACTACGAGCATCTCATCTACAAAGAAATCCCGCAGAACCTCCGCGACATCAACGTCGCCAAGGAACAGGGCGACCTCCGCGAGAATTTCGGGTTCAAGGCCGCAAAGGAACAGCAGCGGGTCCTCGAACGTCGGAAAATCGAATCCGAACGGGACCTCTCCACCGCGCGCGGCACAAATTTCGAGAACCCGGACACCAACCAGGTTTCGATCGGGACCGTTGTCTCGCTCGTCCAGGAGTCCGGCGAACGCGAGGTCTACAGCATCCTCGGCGCGTGGGACAGTGCCCCGGATCTCGGCATCGTTTCCTACAAGGCGGGCATCGGGCAGGTCCTTCTCGGGCGCAAGCCCGGCGAAGCGATCGAGCTTCCCGGGGACAATGGCCCGCGGCAACTCCGCATCGAGTCGATCTCCGCGTTCGCAGACCTGGACCTCCTCCGCGAGAAAGTCCACTCGCTCGGTCCGGCCGAGAGCTGAACCCGCACCGGAGAAACCAACCCGTGGCATGGGCATCTTGCCCATGCCGCACCCTCAGCCGTGCGCCTGCTGGTCGAAGGCTCTGCGGTAATCCCGCGGGGGCGTTCCGGTCCGCTCGCGGAACCGGCGGTTGAAATTTGTCAGGGTCGAGAACCCCGCCTCCGACGCGATGTCCGCCACCGTCCGTCCGCTTTCCCTCAACAGTCGGCAGGCGTGCTCGATCCGCAGGTCGTTGAGGAAGTCGGACGGGGCGCGGCCGGTGGAGCGCTTGAAATACCGGCTGAATGCCGCAGGCGACATGGCGGCGGATCGCGCCAGCCCCGGCAGGGTCACCCGCTCGCGAAAATGCCGGGCAGCATACCCGTAAACCCTGGCCAGCCGGGCTTCCTGGCGGCGGTCCAGAACCGGCGCGTAGCAGAGGCTCGCCAGCGGCCTCGCCTTCCGGTCGGCGGACAGGCGCTCCAGCAATTCCAGCAACCGCGTGAGCGCGCGCAGCCCGGACAGCCCGCAAAGTGCCTGCAGGTCTGCGACCGCCGCACGGGAAAATTCCCGGGAAAACTCCAAACCCCGCGAAGCTCTCCCGATCAGCAGCCGGATGTTCTGGAACTCCGGGCGCGCGTAAATTTCCCGTCCCAGAAACTCTCCCCCGAACTGCACCACCACCGAGTGGGCGCGGGAGCCGCGCTTTTGCAGCCCCTCATTCTGCCAGAGGTGGGGGAGATCCGGGCCGAGGAGCACGAGCTCCCCTTCCCGGAACGGCGCGATGCTGTCCCCGACGAACCGCCGCCCGCGGCTCTCCACGATCCAGGTGAGCTCGATCTCGGGATGGAAGTGCCACGGCGCGTCGAACCTCGCCAGCCGCCGCTCGGCAACGTGGAACGAGCGGTCGGCATCGGGGGTGATTTTTTCGAATCTCGCCCGCATACAGGTATTTTAAACACACAATTTCAAAAAAAATCCATGATAAAGAGCATTTAAAGCCTGATATTGGCAATCAGGCGGGGATGTTTCGGGCGGAGCGAGCGGGTAAGCTCCCCCCCGAATCGCCACGACCATGACATCCTACCGCCCCCACAAAAACCTTCCGCCGCTCGCCGGACTCTGCAGTTTTGAAGACGCCATGCGCCCGGGATTGCCGGTCGAAGAATGCGTCGGACGCCTGAAGCGGTTTCACTACTCGCTCTGGCGTCTCCACCAGATCAGCCTCGCCCACATTGCGGAGGAACCGGTTTACGAGTTGAAGATGGCGTTCGGCCTTCACGGGCATCTCGCGGCGGAGAACGACTCGGCCTTCCGGGCCCGCATCGGCGAAATGCGCGAGCCCCCGCTCGGGCTGGAAAAGACCCCGCACCCCGCGCTGGCGGTGTTTTTCGACGAGATCCTCGCCACCCCCTCGACGGAGGAACGCCTGCTCGGGCTTTACACGAAGGCCTGGCCGGCGCTGCGCGACGCCCTCCGGCGTTACATCGAAAACACCCACCAGCTGGCCGACGCCCCCTCGATCAGGATCTGCCGCCACGCGCTTCTCGACATCGAGGACGTTTGTCGCTGGGGCGGGCTGGCTGTCGCGGCGGCGGTCCCCGAGGCGCAGCCCCGCGAGTCCAAACAGTGGCTCTCCCTCCTCGACGTCTGCCTCGCTGCGGCGGGCGGCCTCGACGGGGGCGACCCCGTGTCGCCGGGCGAGCCGACGCGGCATTATTCCTCGAAGCCGTTCGTCTTCCAGGGCGAGCCGCGGCGCGACGGGCGGTTCCCGGACCCCTACAACATGGGGGTGAATGCGGAAGTGTTCCTCTACGATGAAAACATGCCCGCGCCCCCGAAGGTGCTCATGATGTTTTACAAGCGGCTGCGGGAAATCGACGTGCCGGAAATGATGTCGGGCATCATCGCCGAGACCCGCGACAAACCCTGGGGTTTCTACCGCGACTTGACCCGCCAGCTCTGGGACGAAGCCCGCCATGCCATGATGGGCGAAACCGGCTTCGTGAGCCTCGGGCTCGACTGGCCGAAGCTGGTGATGGTGAACTCGACCTGGTCGCGCCAGCTCAACGCGGAGCTGACGCCGAGGGAGCGCCACGCGGTGCTGTATTTTATCGAGCAGGGCCTCATGCCGAAAACCGGGAAACGCCACGAGTGGGAGATCAGCAGGGAGGCGAACAGCCCGCTGGCGACCACCTTCCAGGATTTCGACTGGGCCGATGAGGTCCTTCACGCGCGGATCGGACGGGACTGGTATGTTGCCGACATGGGCAGCGCGGCCGAAGCGGTCGCGTATGGCGACAAATGCTGGAGCCGGGTCCTGTCCGCCTGGAAACAATGGAAGGACGCCGACCTCACCGAACACCGCAACTGGTGGCCCGATCTCTACCTTGCCTGGTGCCAAAAAACCGGACGGAACCCCGATCCCCGAATCCTCGCGTTCGATGTCTCCTACGAGGGCAGGCGCGCCGACCTGAAAACGATCACGCCCGCATCATGAACGGCCTCGAACGCTACCTCGCCACCCTGGATGGACGCCCCGCCGACCATCTCCCCAGGCTCCCCATCCTCATGCAGTTTGCCGCCGAGCACATCGGCAGCAATTACGGGGCCTTCGCCTCCGACTACCATGTTTTGACCGATGCCAACATCGCCTGCGCCCGCGAGTTCGGCATCGACCAGATGAACACGATGTCCGATCCCTACCGCGAAACCCAGGGCTACGGCGCGAAGATCATCTACGAGCGGGACATGGTTCCCCGCTGCGAAAAGCACCCGCTCGAGGACGCGCTCGACCTTTCGAATCTCCCCCGCCCGAACCCGATGGAATCGGAGCGCATGCGGGACAGGATCGATGCCGTCAAACGCTACAAGGCTCTCGTCGGGGGCGAATATTCGATCATGGGATGGGTCGAGGGCCCGGCCGCAGAAGCCGCCGATATCCGCCGCCTCGACAATTTTTTCATGGACCTGATCGACGGGTCCCCCGACCTCGGGCGGCTCATGGACCTCTGCGTCGATGTGGCCTTGGATTTTGCCCGCCTGCAGGTGGACGCCGGGGCGGACACCATCGGGATCGGCGACGCGGCCGCCAGCCAGGTCTCCGCAGAGCTTTATGAAACCCTGATCCTCCCCCACGAGCGGCGGCTGGTGCGCGGGCTCAAGGGCATGGGTGCCAAAGTCCGGCTGCACATCTGCGGGGACATCGCCCATCTCCTGCCGGGCATCGCCACGCTGGGCATCGACGTCCTCGACGTGGACCACATGGTGGACCTCCGCGCCGTCCGGAATGCCGTCGGCCCGAAGACCGCGATCGCCGGCAACCTGGACCCCGTCTCGGCGGTCTTCCGGTCGACGCCCGACAAGATCCGCGCCCGCGTCCTCGCCTGCTACGAACGGTCGGGAAATCCCTTCATGGTCAACGCGGGTTGCGAAATCCCCAGCGCCACGCCACCCGAGAACCTGCGGGCGCTTTGCGGGCCGGTCCCGTTCCGGGCATGGTGAGAAGCACCGCGCGCTTGCAAATGTCGCGCGCCCGGCCAAGAGTGGCCGCCAAATCCGCCTTCGACACATGACGCTTTCCCACGCTTCCAGCGTTCTTCAACTCGCCGTCAGCCCGGCCATCATCATCTCCGCATGCGGCCTCCTCATCCTGAGCATGTCCAACCGGCTCGGAAGGGCGATCGACCGCGCGAGGCTGCTTTCGCGGGAGCGTCCGGCGGGAGCGGGGCCGCGCAAAAAAAATATCGACGAGCAAATGAGTGTTCTCATCCACCGGTGCTGGCTGATCCGGTCTGCGATCCTCTTCTGCTCGATCTGCATCCTGCTGACCGCGATCCTGATCCTCGCGCTGTTTATCCTGACCTCCGCCGAGGTGGAAGCGGGGCTGATCGTGGCCATCATTTTTTGCGGGAGCATCGTCTCGCTGGCGGTGGCCCTGATTTTTTTCACCTGCGATGTCTTTCTGGCCTTGAAAGCGATGGAAACGGAAATCGGCGGGGAGCAAGAAGCTGGCGGGCCTGCGCCGCGCATTTCCTGATTCTGGGTGACATCAGGATGTCTGAAAGTGTATATCCGGAAAAAATTTATATGGGTGTCGAGGAAATTATCGGCCCGGCATCGGGCTCCGTGGAATGCTGCAGCGACGGCGTGTTCCGGGTGGGAGTGAACGGCGTGAAATCGGTGACGAGAACCGGCGACGGCAAAGTCGAGTTCATCGCGTTCGAGGACCGGACCCTGGCTTACGTGAATTCCTCGATGGGATACCCGGCATATTATCCGGTCCACCCCGTCCGGCTGGAAAAGCCGGTGAAGGCCGTGCTGATGGACCTGGATGGCACGACCGTGCGCAGCGAGGAATTCTGGATCTGGATCATCGAGATGACGGTGGCGGGCCTGCTGGACGACCGGACGTTCCGGCTGGAGGAGGCCGACCTCCCCCATGTTTCCGGGCACAGCGTTTCCGAGCACCTCAAATATTGCCTCGCGAAGTATTGCCCGGAAAAATCCGTGGAGGAAGCGCGCGGGCACTATTTCCGGCACACCCACCACGAGATGGACGAGATCCTCAACGGTCGCGGTCGCAAGGGGGCCTTCAAGCCGACCCCCGGCATCAAGGAATTCCTGATGGAGCTGAAAGCGATGAAGGTCAGGCTGGGGCTCGTGACCTCGGGGCTCTACGAAAAGGCCTATCCCGAGATCCTGTCCGCATTCGAAACGCTGGAGATGGGGGATCCCCGGGATTTCTACGACTGCATCATCACTGCAGGATTTCCCCTGCGCAAGGGGGAGGTCGGGACGCTGGGCGAACTTTCTCCCAAACCTCACCCCTGGCTGTATGCCGAGACCTGCCGCGTGGGTCTGGGCATGGAGTTCGGCGAAAGAAACCACGTGGTCGGGATCGAGGACAGCGCTGCGGGCGTGTGCTCGATCCGCCTGGCCGGCTACCCGACCATCGGCATCGCGGGCGGAAACATCGTCGCCAGCGGGACCAGGGACCTGTGCTGCCACTACTGCGAATCCTTCGCCGAAATCCTGGCGGTCCTCAAAGAGTAATTTCAGACATCCTGACGGGCGGGATCGCCGAGCCCGCCGATTTCCCTCGACGGACGCCGATCAGTTGACTTGCGCCGACCTCCCGGCGCTTTTCCGGGTTCGGCCCGGTGGATTCGCGGATAACAAGCGGGATGTCCTTGGGGCGCACGAGCAGGGGGCCCTGCCAGGGGCGGCCCCCGAGCATCCATTTGAGGCAACGGGAGAAGAAGGGGGTGGGGTCGACCGGCTCCAGCGCGGTGAGGCTCGGGTTGAGCAGCGCGGCCAGGGATTCGCCGTTGGTCGCGCACACCGCGATGTCGCGGCCCGGCACGAGCCCCTTGTCCAAAATGGCCCGCATGGCTCCCATGGCGGTGGGCGTCGTGGTGCAAAGCCAGGCGGTTTCCTCCCGCACCGGTTCGGACAAGATGCGGGTCATCACATCGTAGGCGTGCGGGCCCGGGTGCGCGCGGACGGGAACGGGAGAATCTTCCAGACGCCCCGTGAACCCGCGGGCGGCCATCCAATGGCGCCATTGCCCGATGCGTCCCTGGATCTCGCTGTTGCTGGGTTGCGCGTTGATGCAGCCGATGCGCGTGTGCCCGAGGGAGTTCAGATGATCGAGGAGGCACCGCACGAATGCCGGGGGAAAAAACTGGATGGACGGGATGCCGTAGCCGCTGAAATCGTCGTCCACCACGACGAGCGGATGTCCCGGGTGGCGGAGCTTCTCCGCGACTTGCGCGGGCAGCGGTTCCGGGATCGGGTTCAGGAACACCCCGTCGAATCCCGCCAGCGCGTCGAGCAGGATCGGATCGTCCCAGTGCATGTAGAGGATCGGGCGCACCCGGCAGGCCAGCTTCGCCGCCGCCTTCTCGATGGCCTGCCGCCACATCTCAACATTGTCCGACCGGAACGTCGGCGCGAGAAAGGCGAAACTGAGATGCCTCTTCCCGCCCTGCCGGGCACGCTTGACGCGCATGCGCCCGTTGGGCTGGCGGACGACGAGATTCTCGTTCTCCAAAATCTGCAAGCCCCTCCTCACCGTCATGTAGTTGACCCCCATCTCCCCGGCCAAAGTGCGCTCGGATGGGATGGGCTTGAGCGCGTAATCGCCGTGGAGGATGCGCTTGCGGACGAGATCGGCAACCTTTTTGTAACGGGGGATAAATGCGGGCGTTGCCACGGAAGGCACCCTTTATAGGCAAAATGAACCCCCCGAAGAAAGCCAAAATGCTTCGGGCCAGGACCGCCGGGATAAAATATTTGTGATATTTTGAAAATTTTATTGGACGGCGGGGCGTCCGTCGTTTACGCTTCGGAGGTGATCTCCCCCGTAAACAAACCGAAGCCTGCCCCGCCGGGATTCAGCCTCGTGGAGCTGCTCGTGGTCATGGCCATTATCGCCATGCTCACGGCGCTGTCGGCCCCCGCGATTTCCAGCCTGACGCGCGGCAACCGGATGAACGAGAACCTGCTGGCGCTGGGCGGCATTTTCGAGCAGGCGCGGCAGCTTGCGATCTCGCGGAACACCTTTGTCTGGGTGGCGTTTTCCGACCCGTTGCCGGGCACTCCCTCCGATGGGGTCCTGGTGGCGACGATCGCAGCGAAGGGCGGCATTGATTCCTTGAACTGGAGCACGGCAGCAGTCTCCGTGGCCGGGAGCTCCGACTTCGAGATCGCGGGAAAAATCCGGACCTTGAAAGGCATCCGGATTATGGACAAGGGGGCGCTTTCGGTGACGAATCTGCCTTCGGAAACCAGCCTGGGTTCCCTCCAATCGGTCCAGCTTCAGGCATCGGTGGCGGGGCAGACAAAAAATTTCACCAAGGCGATCCAGTTTACGCCGACCGGCGAGGCGCGGGTGCAGACATTCAGCCGGTTCGTCGAGCTCGGGATGGCTCCGGTCCTTCCCGGGGCAGCGGCCGCCAACGTGGCGGTCTGGCGGCTCGCGGGGATTACCGGGCGGGCCACGCTCTATCGCCCGAACTGAGCGGGCACCCTGGGCTGCCTGCCCTGCGTCCCGCCCCCGGTTGTATCCTGCTGATCTCCTCATTTTAACCATGCAATTTATGAACGTCCACGCTCTCCCTCATTCCACCCGTTTCAAAACTTGGCGAACCCTGTGCTTCGCCTTGGCGCTGGCCGCCTCCCTGCCGGTGCGGGCGGAGACGGGGTCCCCGTTCAACAGCGATTTTCAAAAGGCCGCCACCCTGCCGCAGGGCTGGAAAACGCAGGGCGAGGTGACCGTCGACGTCGGCCAGTCGTTCAAGCCGGGCGGGCATTCGCTCGCCCTCAGGCGCTCTCTCGCAAACGTGGGCGACGCCACCGGGGCGGTGAGCCCCGCCTTTCCGGTCACACCCGGCGTGTGGGAGATGGGCCTCGCGTGCAAATCCGACCTCGTCTCGCAGGACAGTTCTTTCCGCGCTCTTGTCACTCTCGAATTTCTGGACGGTGCCGACAAGGTGGTCGATCAGGTGACGCTGGCGGATGTTTACGGCGAGAAGCCCTGGCAGGCGGTGGCCAAACGCATCGAGACGCCGCAGGGCGCCGCCTCCGCCCGCTTCCGCGTCGATCTGCAAAAAACCTGGGGCGAGTTCCGCGTCGACAACCTCTCGGCCGCCTTCGCCGCCGCTGCGCCCCGCAAGGACAAGCGCATCGACCGGATGTATTTCGTTGCCGCCGATCCATCCGCCGGCCATTTCCTTTACCCGGAGGAGCCGAAGAAGTTTACCGTCACGGTCGAGGCGACGGAACCGCTGCCGCCCGAGCAACTGGCCGTGACCTGCTCGGTGCGCGACTACTGGGGCGCGGAACAGGCCGACCCGGTCACGGTCCGGCTGGCGGACTCCCCGGAAAAAAAGGGCAACCGCCTCGCATATTCCGGGACGCTGGACTTGGGGAAACTCCCGCTGGAGATCGGCAAGTATTATGAAATCCACGGCGAGATCGAACGCGCCGGTGCCGAGCCATTCCGCAACTACAGCTCCTTCGTCATCAAGCCGGAGGCCGTCGCGAACAGCTACAAGCCGACGGAAATTCCGTTCTCCCAGCGCAACTGGGACGGGCGCATCCCCGAGGGCTTCACCCTCTCGCATCGCCTCGGCATCCGCATTATGTGCGTGTGGAGCGGCTGGGCTCCCACCCCGCCTTACGCCCCCCACGCGCCCGGCCTCGATCTGATCAAGAAATTCGGAATGGGAGGCATCTTCGGGACACCGGCCTCCGCGATCCAGACGCATGAGAAAGGCTGGGAGAAATACGACGAGAAGTCGCTCCGCGAAGGCGTCCGCAATTTCATCCAGACCTACCGCAAATCCGCCGAACCCTTCATCATCACCCTCGGCAACGAACCGCCCGCCATCGCCGAGCGCATGCCCGCGAACATCCTGGCCTACCGCGTGATTTACGACGAGGTCAAAAAGACGGACCCCACCGTGATGGTGCTGGGCACCTCCTGCGGGGCGGACGAAATGTTTTTCAAGGCCGGGTTTGGCGAATGGTGCGACGCCTATGATTTCCACGGCTACAGCGGTTCGGATGAAATCGCGAAAGCCTTCGAGCGATACCAGGAGTTGTTCAAGGAATACGGCCATCCCAAACCGATCTGGAGCACCGAGATCGGCCTGAACAGCCAGGGCGTCTCCCGCCGCGCGGTCGCGATCGACATGATCAAGAAATTCGCCTTCTTCTTCGCCAACGGCGGCGGCAACATCTCGTGGTTCGACCTGTTTTATCCCGATCGCGACGCGAAAAACGCCGGCAGCTCGAGCGAGGCGCATGACGCCTTTGACAGCCGCTACCTCCAATACGCGCCCAAGCTCAACGCCGTCACCTACTACGACCTGATCAACTCCATCGCCATCAAGAAATTTGTCGAGGAGAAGCAGTATGGCGGCGGCATCCGCGCCTTTCTCTTCCGCGACCGGGACAACCGCCAGCTCCAGATCCTCTGGAAAGACAAGGGCCGCCAGGACGCCTTCCTGCCGCTGCCAGGAGTGAAGGATGTCGAAGTGGTCCGCATCGACGGCGCGCGCCGCAAACTGAACGCCGACGGCAAGGGAGTGACGCTAACCCTCGGTGAAGATCCGCTGCTCCTGCTCTACGACGGCACCGCCCCGCTCGCCGGGGAACTCGGGGCCCCCGCCGCTTCCATTGCCGCCGTTCCGGACGGGCTCGTTCGCGGCACCGCCGCCACCTTCACCGTCAACCTTTCCGGCTCCGCTGCCGACCAGGTCAATCTGCTCGCCCCACCGGATTGGAAGGTGACGAAGGAAACCGGGGGACAGTCCGTAAAATTCACGCTCGCCAGTCCGGAGACCACCGCAGCCCGCGAGGCCGACCTGATCGTGACTCTCGGCGATGGCAAAGGGCTGAACTCGGGGGAGCTGTCCCTGCGTCCGCTGGTCACCGGCCAGTTGACCGCCCAGATCCTGCCCGTGCCGGCTTCGGGCGAAAAACCCGCCGGCGTGAAACTGCTCGTGAAAAACAACGGGACAAAGAGCCAGGACGTGACGTGGGAGATGTCGCTGGCCGACCAGATTCCCCTGATCGATGGCAAATACGAACAACCCGTGCCCGTCGTCGGCACCCGCTTCGCCGAGGCGGCGAACGGCCAGGCCACGCTCGCGGGCGGCGTCACGCGGGAGTTTTTTGTTCCCCTCGCGGACATCGACTCCCAGGCGGCCTATCGTGTCCATGCCGTTGTCACCGACGCGGCGGGCGACGCCGTCATCCGCGACAGGAACGTCGCGGGATTTGTCTCCGTCCCGAAGGCAAAAGGAGAGATCAAGCTGGACGGAACGCTCGACGGCCCGGACTGGAAGCGCGCGCCGGTGGAGAAGATCGTCGAACCGCGCCAGTATTACACCTTTGACCCGAAGCTCGCGGCATGGAAAGGCCCGGAGGATCTCTCCGCCACCGTCCGTTTCCTTTGGGACGACAAATATCTCTATGCGGGAGTCGAGGTGACCGACGACCTCGCGGGAAATCTCCAGGAGGGCGGCGGCTCCGTCTGGATGCAGGACGGCCTGCAATTCCTCATCGACCCATGCCGCGCGATGGACCAGAGCACCGGCAAATACGATTACGGCATCGGGATCACCAAGAAAGGCCCGGGGGCGTTTTGCTACATGACGGCGGACAGCGGGGCCCCGTTTGGCGAGGCCAAAGACATCGTGGTGGGCAGCAAACGGAAAGACGCGAAGACCGGTTCCATCACCTACGTGGTGGCCTTTCCCTGGTCTCGCCTCGCGCCCTTCCAGCCGGACGCCGGAGCCAATCTCGGCCTGACGCTCATCCTGAACGAGGATGACGGCAAGGGACGCAAGAGTTTCATGACCTGGTTCGGCAACGCCCACACCAAGCAGGTCGATGCCGTCGGGGATTTGATCCTGGCCCCGTAAGCCCGGCGAAGTATTCCGCCCGCCTCATTCCGGCTTTTACACCACATCCAGAAAACATGCCCGTGACCTCACCGTCAAAAACCCACTCGGTCGGCACGCTGACCTACACGAAGCCCGCCCTGATGATCCTCTTCTTCTGGCTGCTGTGGGGCGACGTTTGCTATACGCTGATGGAAAGCGTGACGGCACCGATCATGCTCAAGAGGTTCGAGAGGCTGGGCGCGATGAATTGGGAGATCGCGCTGATCCTCTCGACCATTCCCACGACGGTCTATTCGATCCTCAATCCGGTCATCAGCTTCAAGAGCGACCGCTTTCGCAGCCGCTGGGGGCGGCGCATCCCGTTCATCCTGGTGACGCTGCCGTTTCTGGTGCTCGCCCTGGTCGGCCTGGCGTTCGGGGAGCGTCTGGGCATCTGGCTCCATGACGCTCTCAACCTTTCGGGCGTCTCGCAAAATCAGGCGACCCTGTGGACCCTCGGCGTCCTGCTGGTGACGTTCACGTTCTTCAACACCTTCGTCACATCGACCTTCTGGTATCTGTTCAACGATGTCGTGCCCGAGCGCCTGCTGGCGCGGTTCATGTCGTGGTTCCGCGTCCTCGCCACCCTGACGGCGGCGTTCTACAGCATCTGCATTTTCCCCTACTCCGGCACGCACTCCACCGAGATATTTCTGGGGGCCGCGCTCCTGTATCTGGTCGGTTTCAGCCTGATGTGCCTGAACGTCAAGGAAGGCCGATACCCGCCCCCGGCACCGTATGTGGGCGGCAGGACAGGCCCGGTCGCAATGGTCAAAACCTACGTCAAGGAATGCCATTCGCACCGGATTTATTGGTACCTCTGGCTCTGCACCTTCATCAGCCAGATCGGGGCTGGAGTTGCGTTGTTCGACCTTTATCTCAAGCAATCGATCGGCCTGGACATGGCCCAGATCGGCATCATCGCCGGCACCGTCAGCATCGTGGTGTCGGTCCTCGTCATCGGGGTCGGCTGGCTGGCTGACCGCTACCACCCGATACGGGTCCTGCTGGCCGCTCAGGCTCTGGGATGGATCTTCGTGACCCCCGCGAGCATGACCTGGATTTTCTGGCATCCGGGCCCCGCCGCCACCTGGACCTTCCACCTGTCCGCCCTGCAGCACGTGCCCTTCCTTGGTCAATTCGCCATTTTTCAAATCCAGCAGGTGTTCCTGATCTCCCTGTTGATCTACGTGGGTCTGGCGGCACCCGTCGTGGCCCTGGCGACCATGTGGGATCCGGTGATGCTGATGCGCATCTTCCCCCGTGCGAACCTGGGCCAGTTCTGCTCCACCAATGCCGTCTGGCGTTCCGTCGGCGGGATGATCGGGGCGCTTCTTGCGGGCGGATTTCTGGATCTGATCACGCCGTGGGTCGGCAAGGAATGCCGGTATTTCTACTGCCCCGTGTGGTCGGTTTGCTTCGCCGTTCCCTCCACCTTCTTCTTTCTCAAATTTTACCGGAGCTGGAAACGGCACGGCGGGGACCGGGCCTATGTGGCTCCGATGCTCGAGACCGCCGCCCACCTGCCGCCGGTTCCCGGCACGACCGTGCTGCAATCAAATCAACTATGAACAAAACATCGAAGACAGATGGAACCCGTGATGCCGGAACCGACGGTGCGAAGAAACTCCGGCGAAGCGCGCTGTTCCTCCGCCTCGCTCTCTGCGCCGTCCTTGCCGGTTGGGCCATTGCCCGGGGCTGGGCGCAGGACGCGCCCAAACCGGAGGCGGCCCCGGCGGCCCCCGCCGCCGTCGGCACCCCGGATGCCGCGAAGCCCGGCGAGCCGCCCGCGCCGCCCCATGAATCGAGCGGGGCGGGTTCGCAGGTGATCTCGCTGATCAAGGCGTCCGGCACGACGGGAGTGGTCCAGATCGCCGTTTCGGTGTTTGGCGGCGCGTTCGTCGTCGCCTGCTTCCTCAAGCTGCGGCGCAAGAACGTCGCGCCTCCCGGCTTGGCCAACCGTGCCCGCCAGTTGTGGGACGCCGGGGATTTTGCGGCGCTCGAGGCATTGAAGGACCAGGAGCCGAGCACGCTGGCCCGGGCGATTTCCTTTATCGCCAAACACCGCCATCATGCCGTGGCCGACATCTCCGCTTCGGTGGGCGACCGCGTTTCCTGCGAGATCGCCAACTTCAACCAGCTGGCCTACCCGCTGGGCGTCATCGCCACGCTGCAGCCGCTCTTCGGCCTGCTGGGCATGATCCTGGGCATGGTGAACGCCTTCGCCATGGTGGCGCTCGCGGGCGCCCTCGGCAATCCCGCCCAACTGGCGGGCGGCATTTCCGAAGCCCTCGCGACAACCGCCCTCGGCATCGCGTTCGCCATCCCGTTTCTCGCCGGCTACCACTATTTCCGCAGCCGCAGCAACTACTACAGCGTGGTCCTCTCCGAGGAGGTGAACAACCTTCTCTCCGACTGGCTCATGACCCGCAAGGAGGAGCATGCGGATTAGAAACGACCAGGAGGAGCACTTCGACCTGCCGCTCGTGCCGATGATCGACATGATGCTCGTCCTGCTCATCTTTTTCATGGTGGCCACGACGCTGAAAGTGACCCAGCCGCAATTGCCGGTCGAGCTGCCGGAAAGCGCCGCCTCGCTGGATGTGAAGGTCGATCCGCAGACGCTCGTGATCGGCATCGACCGCGCGGGCGTGAAATACGTGGACGGCAACCCGACCACGACCGAGGACATGGCCCGGCGTCTCAGGAACGAAGCCGGGAAGGACCGCAGCCAGGCCATCCGCCTCGATATCGACCGCGAAACGCGCTACGAGCAGATCGTCGAGGTGCTGGAACTTTGCCAGTTCGAGGGATTGAAAAATGTCGGCTTCCATACCAGAAAAGCGAACTGAACGGACCGTCAGCGAGCAGCTCACGCGGTTGACGCCCCGCGAATGGCTTCTGTCCGCGCTCCTGCATCTCGTCATTTTCGGCATGCTCATCTGGCTGCTTCCGGTGAAGGAAATCGTGACCGCCGTGGCCGACAGGGCATCGGAGGAAGCAGACCGCAAAGTGGAGACGCCGGATTCCCGCGAGCCGCCGCAGGTGAGCCTGGCGAAGGATTCGAGCCGTGTCCGGCAGGTCGTCGATGAGATCGAAAGGGTGCAGTCCGACAATGCGGCCGACACGGTCGCGGATTTGTTCCGCTCGGAGCGGGCGCTCGACGAACTCGCGCGCGAAAGCGTCGACCAGCTCAACCAGGTGGCCCGGCAGATGGCTCCGGATGCGCCGCAGAAGGCATTGGAGCAGCTGCGGGACATCCCGGAAAAACAGGCGGCCGCAGCGCAGGAACAGGACAAGTTGACCGGACAGATCAACGCCCTGGCCGCCAAGGCCAATGAGGCCCTCCAGACGGACGATCCCGCTCAAATCAAGGCGGTGGCGGACAGCTCCGCGCCGATCCAGGGCGCGATCCGGCAATTGCAGGAAAACATCCGAAAAAACCAGGTGGAGACGGAGGAATCCCAAACCAAGGTGGCGCAGCAGCTCAATTTTTCCGGCGAAAAATACGCCGCCCCGTCCCGCCTCCAGCAAACCGCAAACGCCACCCAAAATGCCGCCAGCGACACACAGGAAAAGGGTGCCCTGCTGCAAAACCAGGCCATCGCCACGCTCAATGGCTGGGCCGCGCAGACGGAACGGGCGAAGCAGCTCGCGGACCAAATCGGCAAGCTGAAACTCGATCTCGACCAATTGGCGGCAACCATCCCGGCGGACAAGCAGGCATTCGACGCTGCGGAGGCCGCGCGCATTGCGGCGCACCACGCCTCCTATGCGGCGCAGGCCAAGGCCGCGAAGACGAAGGACGCCGCCGACCAGCAGGCGGCCGTGGCCGCGAAGCAGGCTTCCGAGCAGGCGAACGCAGCGCAGGCCGCCGCGCACAAGAAGCTGGCCCAGGATAACGCTGCGAAGGGGAGCAAGGAATGGTCGTATAACTTTCTCGAAAACGACCTGCGCGCCAAGGCCGTTGCAGCAGCCGCCGCCGCAAAGGCGGCCCTCCCCGGCCTGATCCAGCAGAGTGTCGCCGCTCACAAGGCCGCCCAAGACCAGCAGGCCGCCGCCAAACAGCAGCAACAGGCCGCCTCCGGAAAATTGGCCGAGGTGTCGCAACGCGGGGCGGGAGCAGAATCGGCGGCGACGCAATACCGGGTCCCGGTTCTCCAGCAACCGGTCCCTGACGCCAGATCCCTCGAAGGAAAAGACCTGGCAGAACTCTACCGGGAAGCCCTGGCCGCCGAGCGGCGCATCGCCGAGAAATACCGGACATTTCGCGCCGCGCAACTGGCCACGATCCGTAAGATGTCGCTCGAGGAGGCGTTGAACCAGACGCAGGTGGCGGCCCCCGGCCACGAGAAATTGGATGCCGGACTGCTTGCCGCCCGGGGCGCGGACCAGAACCTGGCCGCCTACAAAAACGAGGTGCTGAAGGCCAACCAGCAGCTGGGCGCGATGAGCACGCTGGGCGAAAACATGGTGATGTCCGCCCAGGCGCAGAAGGAATTGGCGCAGGGGGCCATCACCGTCGCCGCCCTGCCCGGCGGCCAGGACAACGACGCATTCCAAAAAATGGAGGCCGACGCCACCGCAGACGCGTTCCTCGCCGGAAAAGATCTGTCCGGCTTGATGAAGGCCGCCGCCGACGCAAAAGGCCGCGGGGAGGGGCAGGGTGCGGATCCGGGCGAAACGGGGCTTCCCGGCGGGGGTTCCGGCGGACCGGCGCAGAGCCACGACAACACGCGGGTCCCGTTCGATCTTTCCGGCCATGCGGTGCGGGGCCTGCCGCGCGACGCGCCGGAACTCCCGGCAATGGATTTCGTCAAATCCCCGAAATACGGAACGCGCCGCATCCTGAAGGACGGCCCGCACCACGCCGACTGGCTCTACCTCGACAGCTGGTATTTCATCGGGCCTTTCCCGAACGCCGGACGCCGCAACATCAACACGAAGTTTCCGCCCGAGACCGTGGTCGACCTCAACGGCGTGTATGCCGGAAAAAATGACGCCCCCGTCCGCTGGCGCTTCCGGCAGTGGGACACGCCCAGGATCATTCCCGAACACTCCGGCGAGGAAGCCCCGGCGATCTATTATGCCTACACGGAACTCTTCCTCGACGAACCCCGCGATCTCTGGGTCGCCTCGGGCAGCGACGACAAGGGGACGATGTGGGTCAACGACATCATGGTCTGGAAGAGCGGCGACCAGCTCAAGAACTGGATCCCCAACGAGGGCTACCGCAAGGTCCACTTCGTCAAAGGCTACAACCGCATCCTCTACCGCCTCGAAAACGGCCAGTTCGGCGCGGTTTTCTCCGTCATGATTTCCACCAGGCAGGGTTAACCGGCGGCGTGCCGGGTTCGATCTTTTTCCTGGCCCTGCCATTTTCTCCAGGGGACATCAGGGGGCCTGGGGTGCGAAAAAAATGTGGCATTTTGAAAATGTTATTTGACCACTGGGGACTCCCTCGCCTAGAAGGGTGGATCGCTTTCGATCCGCGTTCCGTGACGGTGGAAGGCCCCGCGCCCGGCCGATTGCCGACGAGATCCACCATGCCCGTTCCCCACGAATGCCGGCCCCCCGCAGGGCGGAAATTTTTACAAAAACCCGATAACATGAAGACAAAACTCCACCTCGTTGCCAACAACCACATCGACCGCGAATGGACGTATGACGCGCAGTTGACGCGGATGCTCACGGTGAAATTTTTCGAGGATCTGCTGGAGGCGTTCCGGAAGATCCCGGATTTCCAGTTTGTCCTGGATTCGCAGGCGGTGCCGCTCGACGACTACCTCGAGCTGTTTCCCGGGAAGAGGGACATCCTGAAGAAGCACGTCTCGGCAGGGAGGCTGTGGGCGGGCCCCTGGTATTCGGCTCCGGATTGTTTTTATCTCAGCGGGGAGTCGATCGTCAGGAACCTGCTCGTCGGCCACAGGGTGGCCGCCTCGTTCGGCAACGTGTCGAAGTTCGGCTACACCCCGTTCGGTTGGGGCCAGGTCTCGCAGCTCCCGCAGATCTATGCCGGGTTCGGCATCGACAGCATGTTTTTCTACCGGGGGGCGGACACGATCAAACCCATCTATTATAATTGGCGCGGTGCCGACGGGACCGAAGCCCGCTGCATCAAGTATCACCGCACGAATTTTTTCGACAAGGTGTTCCGCCCGGTGACGAAAAAACGGGAGCCCGTGCCCTGGGACCGGGAGCTGGATTACTGCGGGGACGAGGTGCCCTTCATGTTTTGCGACGAAGAGCACAAGCATGAACACGGTTTCGTCGCGCAGGGCCGCCACCGGATGCGGGAGGAGGGGATGGCTGATGCCATCAAGGGGTTCGTCGAAAACGAGAGCGGTCATTTTCCCGGCGGGATCGTGCTGGGCATGAACGGCATGGACACGTGCTTTCCTTCCGTCAAGGGGCTGCTCGCCATCGACGGGGTCAAAGGGCGGGGGATCGGGGGCTGCCAGTTTGTCTATTCCAACCTGGACGCGTTTTCCCGCGAGTTGAAGCGTGCGGTCCGACGGGAGCGGATGGATCTGGAAACGCATTCCGGGGAGATGCGGCATTTCCTGCCGGGATTCGGGGGGCGGGGGAAATCCGAATCCAAAAGCACGCATTTTTACCTGGCCGCCGCCCGGCCGCGGCAGAAATCACGGATCGCCCGCGCGGAGAACCTCCTCGCCAGAAACGCCGAGCCCGCAGCCGCGCTGGCCGCGCTGCTGGGCAAGCCCTACCCGGAGGAGTTTCTCACCGCCGCGTGGAAACACCTGCTGAAATGCCACCCCCACGACACCATCGCCGGGTGCGGAGTGGACCAGATCGAGGTGGACATGCTGAACCGCCTCGACCAGACGATCAACATCTCCAAGGGCGTCCTGAACATGTCCCTGCAACACATCGTCGCAAACATTGACAACACCCGGATCGGGGACGACGAGCTGGCCCTGGTGGTTTTCAACCCCTCCCCGTTCCCCCGGCGGGAAATCGTCCCCCTCTGGCTGCACATCCCCGAGAAAATCGGCCTGCGCGATTTCGAGGTGGTGGAGGCATCGGGCGGAAAGCCCGTCGCGTTCGAGGTGCTCGAACGCGGGGAAATGACAGACAGGATCTTCCGCGATCTCACGGACACCAGCCTCTACGTTTACGGCGAACTGGCCCGCATCGGCCTCGATGTCGAAATCGGCGGGCTGGGATACAAGACATTCACCGTCCGGAAAGCGAGGCCCCCACGCGCATCGGCTCCCCCGCCGTTGGCGGAGGGAAAACGCATGGAAAACGATTTCCTCCGGGTGGACATCAACCCCGACGGCACGCTGGACATCGCGGAAAAGCAAAGCGGGAAGACCTTCACCGGGCTCCATTATTTCACGGACACCGGCGACAACGGGGACCCGTGGGTGAGGTTTGTCCCCGACGACAACCGCAAGTATTCCACGAAAGGCATCAAGGCCAAGATCCGCCTGATCGGGAACTCGCCGCTGATCGCCCGTTTCGAGATCGAATACCCCTTCATGATCCCCAAGGGGCTGGAGAAGAAAAACTATGTCATGGAGGGGTATTATGACAGCGCCGCCAGTTCGCGGGAGATGGTCCCGCTGAACATCCGCTCGAAGGTGACGCTCACCAAGACCTCCCGGCACCTCGACATCGAGACCGAGATCGACAACCGCTCCACCGACCACCTCGTCCAGGTGGTTTTTCCGAGCGGGTTGAAAACCAGGAAGGTCTTCGCGGAATCGGCCTTCGACGTCGTCGAACGCGCCATCCGCCCGAACACCAAGAACGCCGATCCCAGCCTGGTGAATGGCGAAGATCCTTTCCTCCGGTTCGTGGATGTTTCCGACGGGAAATCCGGGCTCTCCATCCTCAGCGACAGCGTCAAGGGCTACGAGCCGCTCGGCGACAAAGAAAACAGCGTGGCACTCAACCTGATCCGCTCCTACACGTCCCAGATCGTCACCATCTACGGGCGCAAGGAGCGTCGGCCCGAACAGGTGCTCACCCAGGCCCAGGGGGTTCAAAAATTCCATTACGGCATCTACCCGCACGCCGGCACCTGGCACAACGGGTGCCTCGGGCAGGCCGAACAGCTCAACTGCCCGATGATCCCCGTGCAAACCCACCGCAGCTTCGGCAATCTGCCCCCGGAACTGGACTTCGTGCGCTTCGGTTCCGCCCAGCTCGCGCTCGGAGCCTTCAAAAAGGCGGAGGACGGCAACGCGGTCATCCTGCGCGTATCCAACCCGTCGTCAAAACCTCTGGAGAGCGAAATCGAATTCTTCCGCGACATCCGGCATGTCGTCCCGGTGAACCTGAACGAGGAGCCGCTCAAGGGCGGGCGCGTCAAGAAGCAGGGACGAAAAATCCGCGTGCGCCTCGAACCCAAGAAAATCGCGTCCTTCAAAATCGCGTTTCAGACTTCTGGAAAATGAAGGCGAGGTCTTCCAAATCCCACCCCCGCACGATCCACCTGGTCTTCAACGCCCACCTCGACCCGGTCTGGCTTTGGCCGTGGTCGGCGGGGCTCGACGAGATCGTCAACACCTGCGAGACCACCTGCGCGATTCTGGAACGCCACCCCGACGTGATCTTCACCCGCGGCGAGGCCTGGGTTTACGCGATGATCGAAAAACTCCACCCCGCCCTGTTCCGCAGGATCAAGGGGCTCATCAAACGGGGCCAGTGGGAGGTCATCGGCGGATGGTGGGTCCAGCCGGACTGCAATCTTCCCAGCGGCTTCGCCCTCGAAAAGCAGATCGCGCTCGGCAAGGAATATTTTGAAAATGCCTTCGGCCATTTCCCCGGGATCGCCTACAACGTCGATTCGTTCGGCCACAGCGCCGCGCTTCCCGGGTTGATGGCTGCCGCCGGGCAGACCCACTACGTGATGATGCGTCCGATGGAGGACGAGAAAACCCTGCCCGCCCGCCTCTTCCGCTGGCGTGGCCGCAAGGGGGAAAAGGAAATCGTCACGTTCCGCGTCCCCCCGTATTATTGCACCCCTGTCGAGATCACGCTGGCGCACCTTGAGGCCAGCCTGACGGCTCTCCCCGAGGGCGTGTCCCACACGATGTGCTTCGTCGGAGTGGGGGACCACGGGGGCGGCCCCACCGAGGAAATGATCGCATTCTGCCGCGCCAACCGCGATGCCATCCCCGGCGCGCGCCTGGAATTCTCCTCCCCCTCCCGCTTTTTCGCGGCGGTCGAAAAACAAAAGCCATCCCTCCCCCTGGTCACCGGCGAGATGCAGATGCACGCGATCGGCTGCTACAGCGTCCATCGCTCGGTCAAACTCGATGTGCGCCGCGCGGAGCACCTCCTCGCGCAGGCCGAAAACGCCCTCGGGCAGGACGCCACGCTCGAAAAGGAACACCGCCGCAGCATGGAAGACGCCTGGCGCTGGACCTGCTTCCACCATTTCCACGACACGCTCTGCGGCACCTGCATCCCCGGTGCCTACGGGCAGGTCGACGCGCAATTGGGGTTCGGCAAAGCCGTCGCCGACGAAGTGCTCCAATACGCCCTGCGCCGGAAATCCGCCCAGCTCCCGCCCGCCTCCCGCCAGCGCCTGGTCCTCGGCAATTATTCCGGCGCGGACTTCGACGGCTGGATCGAGCACGAGCCCTGGCTCGAGTGGACCAAATGGCAGCCCGGCTGGTCCCTGGTCGACGAGAAGGGCAAAACCGTGCCGCACCAGGTCATCCACGAGGCGCGCCACGACGCCGGCCACCTCGTCCGCCTTTTGTTCCGCATCAGAATCAAGTGCGGCGCGCGCCCCGTCCTGCACATCGGCACCCCGCTCAAAGGCGTCCCGCCTCCCGCGCCCGCACCCGGGTTGACCGTCGGGAAAATGCCCGGCGGCACCCTCTCCCTCCGGCACGGAGATCAAGACTGGCCCGCGCCGACGCTTCAATTGGCCGAAGACCTCTCCGACACCTGGAGCCACGGCCTGCATTCATTCGAGGGAAAAATCGCCGGAGAAGCAAAATGGGGGAAGCCCCGCCAGATCAACAGCGGACCGCTTTTGAACGCCTGGCACATCGGCGGCCAAATCGGAAAGAGCCCGCTCGAAGCCGAGTGGCGCGCCTACGCCGGAGAAGATTTCCTGGAACTCCGCCTCCGCGTCACCTGGCTGGAAACCTTCCGCATCCTGCGTCTCGCCTGGCAGCCGGGAGCGGGCATCACCTCGCGCGAGGACGGCATCAGCGGGGGGAGCCTGCGCCGCGAGTGCGACGGACGGGAATACAACGTGCATGACTGGACGCTGCTCAACCTGGCGGATGGCCGGAAGGCGGGCGTGGTCCTCCCCGACACCTATTCGTTGAGCGGCACCGGAGAGGAATTGCGGCTCACCCTTTTGCGCTCCTGCATCATGGCCCATGACATCCCCGGCATCCCCGGGCCCGGCCGACGCACCGTCAGCGACCACGGAGTGCAGGCATTCCTGTTCCGCTTCCACCCGGCAGGCACGGCAAGCGCCGCCAAAATGGCGCGGCACGCCCTCGGGCTCCACAGGCCCCCGCTCGTTTCCGACCTGACCCGCGGCATGCCCTGGCGTCCCACCCGCAACCAAATCGAGCGGCCCTTGCGGTGAAAAATCCCTTTGTGATCCCCGCCGTATTTCGGGTCCGACGCCCCCGGCGGGGAAGGCGCTTTCAGCCCGTTACAAAAACGACGACCTCTTCCGGTATTCCAGCGGGGCCAGACCGGAGATTTTTTTGAAGAGCTTGGATCATCCTAAATCCGGCAGTTGCCCGCAAATCACGAAACAACGCGAATAAAATCAAGAAGATAGAAATCAACAGGGCTTCACCCGCAGACCGCATCACCAAACCCGAACAGGGCTTGATTGAGTGGGACGCGCATTTGGAAATCGTCGGCCCCCCATGAGTCGGGAGCATTCGCGAGCGGTCAGAAGCCTCACCGCGAACCTGCCTTTGCCGGCGGCGAAAGCGGGATAGTCGAGGCAGCCCCCCGCATCCGGCTCGTCAGGGTGCGCGTGTGGGAAACCATCTCGTCCTGGGCGGAATACGAGGCGTGAAGATGCCGTTTGCGGCATTCGCCGCAGGATTCCACCCCAAATGGTTGACTTGCCGGTCAATGGGGGTATGGGTTTGCCTCTCATGCTGGAAATCGCCCTCAAGATGCTTTTTCGCGACCGCGCGAAATATGCCATGTTGGTCTGCGGGCTCGCGTTTTGCTCCCTCCTGATGTGCCAGCAAATCTCCGTCTTTTGTGGCATCATGATGTGGACGACATCGACGGTCCGGAACATTGGTGCCCCGGTCTGGGTGGTGGACGCGAAAGTCGAGCAGGCGAACGAGGTGATCCCGATGCGCCAGATCGAGGTCGGGCGGGTGCGCAGCGTTCATGGCGTCGCCTGGGCGGTCCCCCTTTACATCGGCATCGAACAGGCGCGGTTGGAGGATGGGTCGTTCCAGAACGTGCAACTCACCGGCCTGGATACGGGAACGCTCACCGGGCGTCCGATGGAGATGCAGTCCGGGCGGATCGAGGATCTGCGGCTGCCGAACGCGGTCGTGGTCGACCAGGTCGCGGTGGAGAAATTCCGCCGCAAAGGGATCGCGATCAAGCTGGGAACGACGTTCGAGATCAACGACAAGGAGGCCCGCGTGGTCGGCATCTGCCACGTCGCCCGAAGCTTTCTCGGCCAGCCGTATGTCTACACGACCTTCGACCGCGCGATGGAATATGCGAAACCCACGCGCAAGCAGCTCAGCTACGTGCTCGCCGGTCCGGTGCATGGCGTTTCGGACGAGGAACTGGCCGCCCGCATCAACAGGCTGCCGGGCCTGCGGGCCATCACCAAAGACGATCTCTTCTGGCTCACCGCCTGGTGGTATGTCAAAAACACCGGCATCCCGATTTCGTTCGGGACGGTCGTCCTGCTGGGCATCATCGTGGGCATCGCGATCGCCGGCCAGACGTTTTACCTCTTCGTGCACGACAACCTGCGCTATCTCGCAGCGCTGAAGGCGATGGGGGCGCGGACGGGCACGCTCGCCGGCATGGTCCTCCTCCAGGCGTTCTCTGTCGGGTTCATCGGCTACGGGATCGGGGTCGGGCTCGCGTCGTGGTTCGGCAATGTCGTCCTCGCGAAGGAGCAGCCACCGTTTTTCATGCCCTGGCAGGTCCCCGCGTTCGTCGCGCTCGTCCTCATTTTCATCTGCGGGTTCTCCGCTTTGATCGGCCTGGTCAAAGTGGCCCGCCTGGAGCCTGCGGTCGTCTTCCGGTGAGCGATCTGGCCGTCAATGTCGCCGGTGTGGTCAAGTCGTTCCCTGCGGGGGACACGCGCACGTATGCCTTGAAGGGGGCCACCCTCGATGCCAGATTCGGCGAGCTCATGATGATCGTTGGCCCTTCCGGCTGCGGGAAAACCACGCTGCTGAGCGTGATCTGCGGGACGCTCCACTGCGAGGAAGGCACCCTCGCGATCTTCGGCCGCGATCTGCGCCGGATGAAGGACGCGCAGATCACCCGGTTCCGGTGCGGGAACGTGGGCTTCATCTTCCAGCAGTTCAACCTCATCCCGACCCTCACGGCCGTCGAAAACGTCTCGGTTCCCCTGGTCCTCAACGGGGTCTCGCACGCCCAATCCCGGCACCGCGCCGGGGAAGTCCTCGCCGAGGTGGGCCTCGGGGACAAACTGCATTCCTACCCGTCGCAGCTCTCCGGCGGACAGCTCCAGCGGGTCGCGATCTCGCGGGCACTGGTCCACGAGCCCCGCCTCATCATCTGCGACGAACCCACCGCCTCCCTCGACGCCGCCTCCGGACAAAAAACCCTCGAACTCCTCAAATCCAGCGCCCTGCGCCCCGATCGCTGCGTCATCGTCGTCACCCACGACAACCGGATTTACCACTTTGCCGACCGGATCGCAGAAATGGAGGATGGCCGCGTGATCGGCATCTACGATGACCCGAAAGACTACCACCATGCTTAACAGACCATCATTTTTCATCGCCCTGATCGGCATCGTGGCCGTCACCTTCCTCGTCGCCCGCCTCCGCCACGGCGGGCCGACCCCCGAACCGCTTGTCCCGCCCCCGCAGTCCCCATACGCCGAATCCATCGGGGCGCGGGGGATCGTCGAGAGCACCAACGAAAACGTCCGCGTCGCGCCCTCGGCATCGGGGCTTGTCGAAAAGGTCGATGTCCGGGTCGGCGGTCAGGTCCGCGCGGGGGATGTGCTTTTTTCCCTGGACTCGCGGGACGCGCAGGCGGCGGTGAAAACCGCCGGGGCCCAGCTCGCCGTCCAGCAGGCCCGTCTGGCG
This sequence comes from Terrimicrobiaceae bacterium, assembly GCA_041675465.1. Classification (GTDB taxonomy): domain Bacteria; phylum Verrucomicrobiota; class Verrucomicrobiia; order Chthoniobacterales; family Terrimicrobiaceae; genus QYQL01. The sequence goes on from JBAYTU010000032.1 coordinate 27,600, forward strand.
GAAAGCCAGACGCTCGTCGACGACCGCCGCGACACGCTGGACCGCGTGACCCGCCTCCGCCAAAAAAATGTCGCCAGCGTCGATGAATCGAAACGCGATGAATTCGCCATGCAAACCGCGCTGCGCCAGTTCCAGCGCGCAACCGCCGACCTCGATCTCGCCCGCGCCCAGCTCGATGATGCCAGGGTGGGCCTCGACCTTCTCACGGTCCGGGCCCCCAGAAACGGGACGATCCTCCAGGTGAACATCCGCGCGGGCGAATACGCCGCAGCCAACGCCCCCGAGCCCGCCGTCCTCCTCGGCGATGTCCGCGAACTCCAGCTTCGCGCCGATGTGGACGAGTCGGATGCCCCGCGCGTCAAGCCTGGCTGCAAAGCCACCGCCTTCCTCAAGGGCTCCCGCGAGCAGGCGGTCCCGCTCGAATTCGTCCGCATCGAACCCTACATCCTCCCCAAAAAATCCCTCTCGGGAGAAAGCACCGAGCGCGTCGACACCCGCGTCCTCCAGGTCATCTTCCGGTTCCGGAACCCCGGCTTCCCGGTTTACGTCGGACAGCAGATGGACGTCTTCATCGAGGAAAACTGAGGCGCGCCCGCCAACAAACTGATACGGTCAAACCATGAGCGAACCGTTCCATCTGGCCATCCGCGCCACCCTCCCCCTCTTGAAAAAAATCCGAAAAAGCATCAAGCCGCTCCCCCGCGCGTCCGGGACCGCCCTCGAAAAACTCCGCAACACCGCCGCGAAACACCGCCCGGCCGCGCCCCGCCCCTCTTCCCGACCCCTGCCGACGAAAGATCCCCTCACCGGCACGAAGGAGGCGTTCGAGGCCCTTCGCAAGACCGTTCTCGCCTGTGAAAAATGCCCGCACCTCGCGCGCTCCCGCACCCAGGTCGTTTTCGGCGTCGGCAACCCAGAAGCCGAACTGATGTTCGTCGGCGAGGCCCCCGGTGCCGATGAGGACGAGCAAGGCGAACCGTTCGTCGGCAAGGCGGGACAGCTCCTCACAAAAATGATCCAGGCCATGGGATTCGAGCGTTCGGATATTTACATAGCGAATGTTTTGAAATGCCGCCCGGACATGCCCGCCGGGGAATCCGGCAACCGGAAACCGAAACCCGCCGAGATGGCCACCTGCCTGCCGTGGCTGCGCGGGCAGATCGATCTCATCCGGCCCCGCGCCATCGTCGCCCTCGGCGCAACCGCCGTGGAGGGGCTCCTCGGAGACACCTCCCCGATGCGCGACCTGCGCGGACGCTGGCTCGAATTCCAGGGCATCCCCGTCATGGTCACCTACCATCCCGCCTACCTCCTCCGCAACCAGGCCATCACCGAAAAACGCAAAGTGTGGGAGGACATGCTCCTCGTCCTCGGGAAGCTCGGCAGGAACATCTCCGCAAAACAACGCGCGTTCTTCACGAAAACCGGCGCGTGAGCGCCAGGTTCCCCCTGACCTCTCCCGGAACGAACGGCGGGCTGTGGAAAGCCCCAAATTCGCGTCACGCCAACGATGGGAGGGCGAACCTTTGCCATGCCTGCTTCCCAGCGGGTCATGCCCTGACGGGCTGCCTGCGGCAGGCTTCCCCTCCCGGCTGCCGGTGGTGTGTGAGCCCATTTATTACGGCTCAGACGGAGCTTCGCCCTCCCAGGACGGAGCTTCGCCTTCCCTCGCGTCATCGACATGTCGCGTCGAACCACCCCCCTCTCATTTCTTCCCTTACGCGGATTTTGGGAAAGCCGGCAGGCGGTTGGCACAACCGCCTCTACAACATAACCCGCAATCCGTTGGGCGGACGACACTAGGCGCGTTCCCCGGCGGCGCGCGCGGGAAGTTTTCGGACAGCCGTGCCGGAGGATCCGCGGAGACGCGAAAGCAGCCTGGCGGTCTTTTTGATCATCTGGTCGAATTTATACCGGAGGCTCGCCCGGTAATCCCGCTCGATCTTTTTCACCGGGTCCTCGTAGCCCGCATAATTGAAGAGCGCCGCGCGGTGGTCCTCGGCGATTTGGTGGAGGTGGGTGTTTCCAAAAATTGAGTCCGCGATCCGGAGCATGCGGCGGTTGGGCAGGCTGTGCGGGTTGGCCTCGCACACGATATCGAATGCCGTCTTGGCGTCGTATCCCAGGCACGTCAGGCCGATGATCGCCGAGGCGGCCGAGCGGCTCAAACCGGACTCGCAGTGCACGAGAATGGCAAACCGGTCTTCCCCCCCGGCTTCCTCCCGGTTGATCTCGTTGAAAAAGCGGATGATCTCCTCGATATGTTCCTTCTGCGGGGCCCGGCATTTCCGGAACTCCGGAGCGAGCATCTCGATGTCATCCACATCATGGAACCAGAGCTGCAGGAGCTTTTTCGCGTTCGGCGGCAGTGGCAGCGGCTCGTTTTCCGTGCCGGGGTCGGGCAGGCTCACCACATACCGGATGTCGCCGGATTGGTAGGACGGCAGCGAAGATCGGCTGGACACGGCGAGTTGCATGTCAGTATAAAGAATAAGACTCTTTCCCGGATTTCCGCCAATGTTTTCGCTTGATCCCCCACGTGAATTTCGGACCGGTTCCCGGGAGGGAGGGATGACGGTGAAAAGCGCGCGGATATTCCTGGTCCTGTCGGCGGGTCTGGCGCTGGGCGGTTGCGTCACGCCTCCTCCCACGCCGAGAATCGACCGCTCAAAACCGACCCCAAAAGTCGAGACCGGCCCCTTCTGGTGGGGGTTGGCATCCAGCGCGTTCCAAAATGAAGACCGCGCGGAAAAGCCCGGCTCCACGGGCTACTTCCAGACCGACTGGGACTTGTTTGCGGAAGCCGGGCGCGTGCCCCCCAAGGGCGACACGGCGGTCTTCAGCTGGTCGAATTTCGACCGCGATCTGGAGGCCATCAAAAAAATCGGGGTCAACCACTACCGGTTCGGGGTCGAGTGGGCCCGGATCGAACCCGAACCGGGACGCTACAACGAGGCCGCCCTGCGCCGGTATGTCGAAATGGCGCGCAAATTGAAGGCCGCCGGCATCGAGCCCATCGTGACCCTCTGGCATTTCACGTTCCCCTCGTGGATGGTGGCGAAGGGAAGAAATTCGCGGTGGTTGCACCCGCTGTATCGCGAACGCTGGCCGCTCTATGTCGACAAAGTCGTCAAGGCCATGTCCCCCCACGTCAAAATCTACGCGCCCCAAAATGAGCCGAACGGCGATCTCGCCCTCGGCTACATCAGCGCCACCTGGCCGCCCGGATATCTTCTCAGCTTCGGCACGCACGCCGCCGCGCTGGAGGAAAGCGTCTGGGGATTTCGCAAGGCCGCAGAGATCGTCCGCAGCCACAGGAAGGACGCGCTCGTCCTGAGCATTGCCGCCATGCCGTATTGGGAGCACGGGATCTTCGACCCCACCGGGGCCTACTACAACCTCATGCAGCGGATCAATTACACGCACCTCGACAGGACGTTCGATGTCGTTGATCTGATCGGTTTCAACTACTATTACACCGAGTATCCCGACTTCACGGCATTGCTCGCCATCAAACTGCGGCGTGGGCGCAACTACAGCCTCCTCGGGTGGATCATCCAGCCCCGCTCGCTTTACAAGCAGATCAAAAATGTGCAGAAGCGCTACGACAAGCCGGTCATCGTCACGGAAAACGGGATCGCCACCTCGAAGGATGTCAAGCGCGTGCGCTACCTCTTCAACCACATCCTGGAGGTGAAGGAGGCGATCCAGGACGGCGCGGATGTGCGCGGCTACTTCGTGTGGACGCTCGTGGACAACTACGAATGGCACCAGGGCTACAAGGCACCGTTCGGCATGGCGAAATTCGACCGCGACTCCAGGAAGCGCCTGCTGCGACCCTCCGCGCTGTTCTACCGCGGCATCATCGACAGCTCGAAGGCGACAAGCATCCTCGACGACGTCTCGACCGCTCCCGAACTCCCCCCCGGCTTCGTCGAACGCTGAGCCGGTTCCCGTAACAGGGCCGCCCCCTCACAGAACCACAGAACCGGACGAGCGCGATCAACGCATCCGGTTCCCCGGAGTTGCGGGTTCATCCGCATGGAGGAATGAACCCGAAGAGGAAAATAGAACCGCAAATTCTCCAATGAGCATGCCTTGTTTCTTGTCGCGTTTCTCCCCGTGCTGCTAAATTTGCGCTCGAAGGCAACAACCCCATTCCGTTCAAAAACCATGAAAACCCTTTTGCTTCCTCTCACCTCTGCGGCACTCCGGCCCGCCCGCGAAAACCCTCCGCTCAAGCGCGGGCTTTTTTGGATGGCCGCCGTTGCCGCAGCGTTCATCCTTGCGCCGTTCTCCCAGGCCGCCTCGCTCACCTGGGACAACAGCGGGACCAATCCGACCGCTCCGACCGATGGTTTTTCCAGTCTCTGGGACACCACGGCAGCGGTCTGGAGCAACGCTGCCACGGACGCGGCTTGGGTCAACGCCAACAATGACATCGCCGCGTTCGGCAGCAACAACGGCGCGGCGGGAACCGTCAACCTGGGCTCAGCCATCACTGCGGGAGGAATCACCTTCAACGCGGCGACCAGCGGCAATTATACGATCGCCGGAGGCACCGGGCCTTTCACCCTGACCCTGGCGGGAGCGACTCCGACAATCACGACCAATGTGAACGCTGCCATCAGCGCGGTGATCGCGGGGAGCGCCGGATTGACAAAGTCCGGAGCAGGACTGCTGACTCTCAGCGGGAGTAATACGTACACCGGCGGCACCGTCATTAGCGCAGGGACATTGAGCGCCGACGTCAATGCCAACTTGGGGTCGAGCAGTTCGGCTACCGATAAAAATTTGACCATTCTCAACGGCGGCACCTTTCAATGGACCGGAGGAGCCAGTGGATTCAACCGCACCTTTGTTCTCGGTGCAGGCACCGCCACAATTCAAGTGGACACCGGCGACTCGTTGCTCGCTAATGTAACGCCAAGCTACACAGGATCGGGGGCGCGCGAGCTCGTGTTGACGGGAACGGCTGGCGGAACCGGCACCCTTGGTGGTCTCCTTGCCGACGGCACCGGAGGAGCGACCTCGCTGACCAAGAATGGGGCTGGGCTTTGGACCCTCAACGGTGCCAACACCTATACGGGCGATACCACCATCAATGCAGGCACCTTGACCGTGGGCACCACTGTAGGGGCGAAAATTCCAACCGCCAGCACGGTGCGCGTGAACACAGGGGCAACATTAAGAATAGACAATACCAGTGGCCAAACGATCGGGAACCTCCAGGATGGCAGCGGCGGCGGCGGAACAGTCGCCATGAATGTTACCGGAACGACTGCGCTCACGGTTCAGTCCGGTTCGTTCAGCGGCGTGCTGAAAGATCAAAACGCTGGGACCAAGGTTCTTGCCCTCACCAAAAACACCGGCGGCACACTCACGCTCTCCGGCACGAACAACACCTACACCGGTGGGACGATCGTTTCCGCGGGCACACTCCTGATCAATAATGCCAGCGGGAACGCTTTGGGCACCGGTGCGGTGGTCGTCAACACGGGCACGCTGGGAGGGGTCGGCTTCACCTCCGCCAATATCACCATCGGCGACGGCACCGGCACGGCGGACGCCACCATCGCCCCGGGCAACAGCAGCACCGGTACCTTCACCACGACGGGCTCGCTGACCATGCTTTCGGATGCGGACTTCAAGTTCGAATTGAACAGCGGCACCCTCGCGGCAGACAAGGTCGTGGCCAATGGCGTGACCCTCAACAGCAGCGCGACCTTCTCGTTCACCGATCTCGGCTCCGGCACGATTACGCTGGGCACGACGTTCACCGTCATCGACAACACCTCGGGCTCGGCCATCACCGGCGCGTTCTCGAACCTGGCGAACGGCTCCCAATTCACTTCCGGCGCGAACACGTTCCAGGCCAGCTACACGGGCGGAACGGGCAACGACCTGGTGCTGACGGCCGTCGTCCCCGAACCCTCGACCCTGGGACTGCTGAGCTTGGGATTCACGGCTCTCTGGTGGCGCGCGCGCCATCGGCGCAGCATTCTCAGTTTGCGGTGAATCGCCCGGTGCCTTGCAATGCCCTGAGAGCTTCGCACGAAAGCATTCGATGACGAAGATTTCCGTTCTCATGGCTTGCTTGGCGCTGTTGGCGTTTCAGGGCCCTCTGTCTGGGAATGATGCGGCGCTGTCCAATCCGGGTTTTGAGAAAAATCTGGAAGGCTGGAAGGTGTCTTCCGCAGGCCCCCCTCCCTCCCTGTCCGGGCAGGCCGCCCACGAGGGAAATCTGGGGCTTCACCTTTCGGACCCGGATGCGGAAACGTCCTGCCATCTCAGCAGCGATTCCGTTCCCGTGGACCCGGGTCAAAAAGTCAAACTCGCCTTCTGGGCCCGGAGCAGCTCGCCGGTCTTCATGGGGGTGAGCCTGTCCTTCCGCACACAGAAGGGCAAATGGATTACCGGCGAGAACGACGAAAAACCTCCCACCTGCGCGATCCAAAATTCGCACGGCGAATGGCGGAGATACGAATTGGAGGCCACTGCGCCGGACGCAGCCGCAGCCGTCGTTATTTGGATCCATTCCTACAAAACCACAATCGGGGAGGCCGATCTGGATGATTTTGACCTGGCGGTCCAATGAACCCATCCCGTAAAGCTGGTTCTTTCGCAAAAGAAGGGATGAAACAATGGTCAGGCCGGAATGGCGCTAACTTAAGGTAGGGTGGGACGTCCCGGCCCGCCGACAGGCACTGGCTTTGCGAAGGCGGACGGCCCGGAAGCCCCGCCCTCCGCCAATTGATGAATAACTTTGAAACGGGTACCAGTGCCATTCTGGTCAGGGCGCCTTATTTTGAACCACTAATGAAAGAAATATGTCTGCCGCCAATGGGCGGCAGAAGAAGAGGAACCGGGAACTGGCTTCACCGGTTCGGCGAGCGTCTGCCGGGGCCATTGGCCCGGCATCCATTTCCCCTCTTAGTGGTTGAAACTCCCGTGTAGAATCCCGCCGCAGGCGGCTCAATTCATGGCCTCTCCTCTCTCTATGCACAAGAATTGCGGATGAAGCGTTCTCCAGTGAGAAAATTGCGGCGATTGTCATTTTCATTCAAAGAGTGCAAATCCTAATCACGTCGATGGTTGCCGTCCGGTCATTAGGGCGGTGATTCAACGAACGAACATTCTACCCCCCCACGAACAATGAAAATACGCTTCATCGCGCTCCGCGCAAATTCCTTCGACATCGCTTCAACTTTCGTTGGAACACCCGCCAAAGCGTGGCGCCAGCCCGTATTAGCAGGACTCTGCGCGCTTTTTTGCGCGGTCGGCCCGGCAAATGCACAAATCAACCAGACCATGCTGGATCAGATCAAGACGATGACGTTCAATCACGAAGGCGCGCTGAATACCGACGCGGAACTGCAATTCATCAAGGCCCAGATCCAGAAGAATGCGCAGCCCTGGAGCCGGAATTATGAGCGGCTGGGACGTGCCGGCTCTCTGACTTACACGCCGCACCCCGTGGCCCATGTCTCCCAGGGCTTCAGCGGCGACGCCGATGTGGGCGGCGCCGATCTGATCAACGACTCCATTGCCGCCTATGCCGAAGCGCTCATGTGGAAATTCAGTGGAAATAATGCCTATGCGGACAAGGCCGTGCAAATTCTGAACGCCTGGTCGTCCATACTGGTCGATATCCGGGGGCCCAACTGGTATCTGCTGGCGGCATGGAGCGGCGGCATCCATCCGCTGGCCGCGGACATCATCCGCGACTATCCCGGCTGGGCGGTGGCCGACAAAGCCCGGTATAAAAACATGCTGAACACGATCTATCTGCCGCTGTTAAACAAACGCTATTCCTACGGAAACCGGGAATTCGCCGTGTGTCAGGCGCTGTGCGCAATCGGCGTCTTCAACGAGGATCGGGCGGCATTCTATCAGGGCATCCATCATTGGATGAGCTATTTTCCGTGTTATGTCTATATGACCGCGGACGGTCCGAAGCCGAAGGTGGCGGATTATTGGGTCACGGAGCCGACGCTCGACCAATATTATGCGATGCACGCCAATATTTTCCCGAATCGCGCAAATTCCTGGATCGACAAGCCAAACAACCCGCAACCCGGCGTTTTGGGGGACGACAAGACGGGAATGGTGGGTTCCTACAGCACTGGGGATGCGACATCGCTGTGGAATGGGATGAACCTTTCGAACGGATTTTACCAAGGTGCATGCTCGGAAACTTTGCGCGATCTCGGGCACGTCGAGGCCTCGGTCGCGGCAATATTCTCCGTGGCCGAAATCGCCCGGGTTCAGGGTTTCGACCTCTACACCGCGGCAAAAGCACGCATGGCCGTATTTCTGGAATTCCAGGCCGGGTTGCGCCAGTTCATCAACCCAATGCCGGCCTCCTACATTGTAAAGTCACTCAATTTTGCGCCGACCTATGAAACCGGCTACAACAGGCTCTCCAATGTCCTGGGGATGAGCCTGCCCCGTACCAAGCGGATCATTTACCCCGCCATCCGGTCGGCCCAGCCCTGGGCCACGGAACCGGCGCCGTCTTACATCAACGCCGTGAACGACGAGGGCAAACATTGGCTGGGGGGTCAGGGGACCTATTCCGGCGGCTTCGAATCTTTGACCCACGGCGAACTGGGCGACGGCGTCCGCGACGGGATGCTGCGGGCTGTTTGCAGCGGCACGCCGAGCAACAAGAGCGCCTATCAGGTGGCTGATGTCTATAAGCAGAACACGACGCATACCGCCAGCTTCTGGCTGAAAGGGGCGGGAACCGTGAAATTGCTGGTGAAAGCGGGGAACTGGGGCGCCACCCTCGCCCAGGTGACGGCCAACGCCACGTCCACTTGGACCAAGGTCTCCGTTCCCAACTTCAATTCAGGAACCAACACCCAACTGACGTTTCAACTGGCCGAAGTCTCCAACACGGCCGGCACGCTCGATGTTGACAACTGCTTCCTCGGCGACACTTCGGGCACCGCTCCCGACATTCTGGCCAACTCGGGATTTCAGGGTGACACGGATTACTGGCCGGGAAGCAGCAGCGCCCCTTGGTCGGTTGTCACTGCCGCCCCGGCCATTCCCGCGAATGGTCTGGTGGGCTATTACCGGCTGGAGCAAACGACCACCGACAGCTCCGGGTCCGGCAACAACGGAACGGCGCAGGCGGGCTTCAGCTATTCGAGCGATGCGGCGGAGGACAGCTATTCCGGTCAGTTCGACGGCAGTGGCGGGCGCGTGGTTGTGCCCGACAGCGCGTCCCTGCGCATCACCGGCAACCTGACGGTGGCCGCATGGGTCAAGGCCAATTCCTACGGCAACAGCCCGAACCTGATGGCCAAAAGTTACAACGATGGATATCGTCTTTGCGCCTATACCTCGGGAGGGACGGGCTATCTCAAGCTGGTCCTGGGCAATGGAAGCAGCACGGCTCTGTTCTACGGCAACCAGCCGCTGCCGGTGGGTGCGTGGACCCATGTGGCGGCTGTGGTTTCCATCAGCGGATCGACTGCGGCAGTGACATTCTATATCAATGGCGTGGCCGGCAACATAGCCTACAACACGCTCTCGGCCATTGAGGCCGGCACTGGCCCGCTCGTGCTCGGTGCGCGTGGAGAAGGTTCCTACCAACCGGATGCGCTCAACGGAAAACTGGACCAGGTGACGATATATAACAGGGCGCTCAGCGCTGCGGAAATCCTGCAACTGGCGCAATAACCAACTCTGCCGAACAAAAGGCAAAATGCCCTCGTCCAGAAGCGAGCCCACCAAGAACGGCAAGCCCGCAGGCAACTGGCCGCGCTCTGCGGCCTATCGATCCCCCATCTCATCGCGGTGTTTCGGAAGGATTTCCATGCCACCATCTCTGCCGGGCGGATCCTAAGGTGAGACGATGCGGTTGGCAAAATCGGCGGAGGCGATCTGCCGGAAATGGCCGGTGTTGAATGTGTAAAAGCGTTCGGCCTTTTCCTTTTCCGCGACGGCGAGATGGAACAGATCGTAGATCATTCCACCCAGAAGCCCAAGTTGCCCCGCCCGTTGCTGCACCGCGCGCACTTCGGACGTGCGCAGGGCGGCCTGCCGGACAAAAGGCAAAATGCCCTCGTCCAGAAGGGATCCCACCAGGGCCGGGGGAACGGCAAGCCCTCCGGGCAATTGGGTGAGCGCCGAATGAAATTCCAACAGGCTGTGAGAATGAATCACCCCTTCGTCTTTCCCCTCTGCGCAGCGGGATAAAATCTCATCCGCCCTGGTGTGATGAGGATGCTGGCGGACGGAAGCGGCGACGAGCACATTGGTATCAAGGAAGACTTTCACAGATGCTGAAAAAATTCAAAGACCGGAGGCCCGTTGATCCCTCTCACGCCGTCCGCGCTGAAGACTGGTGCCCAGCTCCTCCAGCGTCGCCCCGGCCCCGGGCGCATCCCAGACGGCGCGCTTTCCGAGGCGTTTGATTCCGGACGGAACGGTTTGTTTCGGGCGCAGGCGAAGTTCGTGAGCACCCCATTCGGCTTCCAGAAGATCCCCCGCCGCAAGTTGGAGCCGGACGCGGATTTCCTTGGGCAGCACAATGCGGCCCGCTTTATCGATGGGAATAAGAAGGCTCATGGCATTTTTGATACCACGTGGCATGATGTATGTCAAGTAAACTGGCGCTGCGCCTCCCGTAACCACGTTCCGCCCAGATCCGCGCGTAAGGGAAGAAATGAGAGGGGAGAGGTTCGACGACCTGTCGATAATGCGAGGGAGGGCGAAGCTCCGTCTGAGCCGTAATAAATGGGCTCACACGGAGGTTCGCCC
>JBAYTU010000033.1:0-37918 GCA_041675465.1 Terrimicrobiaceae bacterium
GGAGGGCGAACCTCCGTGTGAGCCCATTTATTACGGCTCAGACGGAGCTTCGCCCTCCCTCGCGTTATCGACAGGTCGTCGAACCTCTCCCCTCTCATTTCTTCTCTTACGCGCGGATTTGGGGAACCGGTGGGTGCGGCTGTGATCCTTGCGAAAAGAGGGGAGCCGCAAGCCTCAGGCGCGATCCACGCTGTATTTTCCGGCCCCGATGACGACGAGCGAGAGGCAGACGAGGCCGATTTCGGCGGGGTGGCTCCATTCGCTGAACGAGCCGTGGCCGACGTGATACATCATGGTCGTGGCGACGACCATCGTGCCGGTGATGAAGAGCGCGGCGTATCTGGTGAGAAAACCGACCGCCAGCAACGCCCCTCCCAAGGTTTCGCTCATGGCGGCGAGAAACCCCCAGAGCACCGGCCAGAACGCGATGCCGAGATACCCCATCGCGCCGCCCACTTCCTCCCACTTGTGCTGGCCGCCCGCGAGTTTCGACCACCCGTGCAGGACCATCATGACCCCGATTCCGGCGCGGAGGATGAGAATCCCCACGTCACGGTATTGGCCGAGCCACGAGAGGTTCATCGCGTGGGAACCATCACTTCATCAAAAGCGCGGCGCGCGCACGCTTGATTTCACCGGTGATTTTCCGGTGGAGGCGGGCGGACATGCCGGTCACGCGGCGGGGGAGGATTTTCCCGCTTTCGGTGACGAAGCGCTTGAGGAGGTCGGGGTTCTTGTAATCGATCGCCTCGAGGTTGAGGTCCACGCGGCGGCGCGGCATCGAGCGGTTGGCTTTGCGGAAATTGGTCCGGCGTTGAGGAGTTTTCGGCTGCATGGCGTGTTATTTGATTTCGCGGTGGAGCGTGTGGCGCTTGAGGAAGGGATTGTATTTCTTCTTCTCGAGGCGGTTCGGGGTTTGCGGGCTCTTTTTGTTGCGTGTCGTGATGTAACGCGAAGCGGGTTTGCCCTCGGCTTTCGCCTCGGTGCATTCCAGAGTGATGTTTTCCTGTGCCATGATCTTATTCCTTGCTGTCGGTTGATGTGTCGTCGTCGTCGCCGTCGCCGCCTTCGTCGTCGCCCAGTCCGAAAAGCGATGCGACCGGCTGGCGGACGCGGCTGTAGCGGTTTCTCTTTTCGATCTCGGCCTGGCACTCGACGGTATACCGGGTGAAGGGCAGGGCTTCGAGGCGGGCATGCAGGATGGGTTTCCCGGACATTTCGCAGATCCCGTAGGAGCCGGAGTCGATGCGCTTGAGCGCCTCGTCAATCTCGTAGAGCGAGTCCTGTTCCTGGGAGAGCAGGCTGAGGGCGAAATCGCGGTCGTAGGCATCGCTGCCGGCATCCGCCTGGTGCATCCCGAACGCGGAGGCTTCGCTGCCTTCGGCGCGGGAGCGGAGGCTGTCCTTGGCGACACCGTTCATGGAATCCAGAAGCGTGTCCTTGAGCGTCAACAGGCGGTCGCGCTGTTTGGCGAGAAAGCCGACTGGTTGAAGCGGGAGTTTTTTGGGCAGATGATTGATGGGGGGCTTGGGGAGCTTTTGGGGCTTTTTGTCAGATTTTGCGGCCGGGGTCGGTTTGGCTTTTTTCGCAAGCAAGGTCTTCCCGGCAGAATGGGAGGCTGGCTTCTTCGCTTCGCGCGCCTGGGAGACAGGCATTTTTTCCGGTTTGACGGGGGCCTTTTTCGCCGCCTTTTTTGGGGCGGGAGTGGCCTTGGGGGATTTCTTGGATTTTGTCGCCATGTGGTCGCTGAATAGAGAGAAAGGGGGCGATATGTAGCGCCTGAAATGCCCTAGTGCAAGGGTATTCTTGGAAAAAAACCCATCCCGGCGGGAGAAAGGGGGACGGCGGGAATTCCGGTGGCTACCTTCCGACCAGAATGAGCCCCGACCATTCGCGGAGAGAATACTGTTTTTGGAGCGGCAACGCCCGCTCGCTGCCGACCTCGCAAACGTCATCCGGAGCGGGGAGCCCGGTATCGGCGAACTTGTGCCAGGACATCCCGCGCGGGAGCACGGGAAGCGCAAACGCCAGCGGCTTGTAATACATGTTGAAGGCGACATAGAAAAAATGCGGTGGGCCTCCGATCGCCTCCCCGTGCCGCCCGCAGAGCATGAAGGCGAGGGAGCGGCTCGATGCGGTCCAATCCGGGCGCCACGGCAAAACCCCGTGCCAGCTGATATCCGGGTAGCCGCTTCCGACCTGGTCCCGCGAGGTGAGAAACTCCGGCTGGCGGAAGGCCGGGTTTGTTTTCCGGAATGCGATCAGCGCCTTGGTGAAGCGCAACATCTCGCGGCCCGGCTCGTCGAGATCCCAGCTCAGCCAGTTCCAGTCCTCGTCGTGGCAGTAGGCGTTGTTGTTGCCGCGCTGGGTCCGTCCGCATTCATCACCCATGGAAATCATCGGAACCCCCTGGCTGGTGAGCAGGAGCATCATCGCGTTCTTGCACTGGCGCAGGCGCAGGCCGCGCACTTTCGGGTCGCCGGTTTCCCCCTCGACCCCGCAATTCCAACTGGAGTTGTCGTTCGCTCCGTCGTTGTTGTTCTCCCCGTTCTCGAGGTTGTGCTTTTCGTTGTAGGAAAACAGATCGCGCAGGGTAAACCCGTCGTGGCAGGTGATGAAGTTGACCGAGGCGGTGGGCTTGCGTCCGGCCGCGGCGTAGAGGTCGGGCGAGCCCATGATGCGCTGGACCATTTCGCCCACGGTGCCGGGCTCGCCCTTGAGGAACCGTCTCGCGCAGTCGCGGAATTTTCCGTTCCATTCCATCCACCGGCCGTAGGAGGGAAAATTGCCGACCTGGTAAAGCCCGCCCGCGTCCCAGGCCTCGGCGATGAGGTCGCACCCCGCGAGGACCGGGTCGTAGGCGAGCGCCTCGAGCAGCGGCGGGTTGAGGAGCGGGGCCCCGTTGACATCCCGCCCGAGCACCGAGGCCAGGTCGAATCGGAACCCGTCGATATGGTATTCCGAGGCCCAATAACGGAGGCAGTTGATGACGAATCCCCGGATGGCGGGGTGGTTGCAGTTCACGGTGTTCCCGCAGCCGGTGTAGTTCAGGAAGCGGCCTTTCGGGTCGAGGAGGTAGTAGGTTTTGTTGTCGATGCCGCGGAACGAGATCACCGGGCCGTCCGCGCCCCCCTCGGCGGTGTGGTTGAACACGACATCGAGGACGACCTCCAGCCCGCCCGCGTGCAGTTGCCGGACCATGTCCTTGAATTCATGGACCTGCCGGCCTTCCCGGGCGCTCGCCGCGTAGCTGCATTTCGGCGCGAAGAAGCCGACCGTGCTGTAGCCCCAGTAGTTGCAGAGCGGCCCACCGGTCGCGGGGTTGGTGCGCGTGTTCTCGGTTTCGTCGAACTCGAAGACCGGCATCAGCTCGATGCAGTTGACCCCGAGGTCCCGGAGGTAGGAAGTCTTTTCCGCCAGCCCGGAAAATGTCCCCGGGTGCGCCGCCGAGGAGCTGGGGTGCCGCGTGAACCCCCTCACGTGCAGCTCGTAGATGATCATCTCGCTCTCCGGGCACCTCAGCGGGCGGCTGTGCTCCCATTGGTATTCCTCGTGCGGGATCCGCCCGCGGTAGACGGGTTTGTGGCCGGAGGGTTTTCCCATCCAGATTTCCCGCCCGGCGATTTTTCGTGCGTGGGGGTCGAGCACGACGTGCCCCGCGTCGAAATAATGCCCCTCGCGCGGGTCGTAAGGCCCATCGAACCGGAACCCATACTCGATCTTTTCGTAGTCCAGATCGTAAACCGTCATCGCCCAGACTTGGCCGAGGCGATACTCGGGCGGGAACGGGATCTCGGCCATCGGGCCGGAAGCCCCCCGCTCGAAAAGCACCAGGGTGCAGGCGGTCGCATGCACGCTGACGATGGAAAAATTGACTCCGTGGGGGACATGGCTCGCGGCGAATGGCATCGGGTGCCCGTAGCGCAGCTTGAACTCTCCGTGCGAATGGGTCGGGTTTGGACGGTTGGGCATCTTGCGGCCCCAGCTTATAAACCCGGCCAAAAACCGCAAGCCGCGCGTTCGTGCTTGTGATCACGTGATGCCGGGGTGAAATTCACCGGCTCGATGGCCGGATGTTACGTCGCATTTCACAAGCAGCTGGGGGACCTCGTTCTCCTGGAACCGGCTTTGTCGCGGCTCCTGGCCCACCACGGCCGTCCGGTCCGGCTGATGACGAGGAATGGGCACGCCGACCTGGTCGCCCTCATGCCGGGGGTGAAGTTCGTGAAGGGACTGGCGCTCGCTCCCGTGCGGTCGCTCTACTGCTTCGACCCCTTGAGCAAATCGGCGTTCCGCTCGCTGTTGGCCCCGGTTCTCACGCGTCGCCTCGTCGTTCCCGAGCGGGCGGAACTCCGGTGGTATCATCCCCTGGTTTTTTCCGGGCCATCGAACCCGGAACTCGGAGACTCCTATGTGGCCGAGTATTTCTGGGAGCACACTCCCGTGCCGGCGCACGCGCCGTTCCGTCCCCCGGTTTTGTCGGAGCCGCCGGACGATTGGGCCCCGGCGGGATGGAAACCGGGGGAATTCATCCTGGTGAATCCCACGTCCGGGTGGAAAAAAAAGATGTGGACCGTGGAGGGATGGACCGCCGTGCTCCGCGCGCTCGGCCCCCGCTGCCGGTTCGTCCTCACGAATGCGGGTTCCGACTGGCAAGCCGCACATTGCGAAGGGATCGCCGCAGCCACGGGGGGGGCCGTGATCCGGCAGACGGCATTGAGGCAGTTTCTTTGGCTCTGCGCGAATGCCAGGGCGGTCCTGTCGGTGGACGGGGCCGCATCTCATCTGGCTTCCGCGTTCGGCGTGAAGTGCTTCACGGTTTTCGGGCCCACGCGCATGGCCCAATGGCACCGTCCCGCGCCCGGCCACATCGCCTTCCAGGCACCACCGAACACCGGAGGAATCCGTGGCCTGCAAAGGCTCGAAGCCGGGCCGGTGATCGAGGCGCTGGCGGCTCTCGAAATCTGAACGTCCGGCATCCGCGCGGCCCTCACCGCCCGCCGGGAGGTGCCTCCGGCTCGCGAAAAGTAATCCGGGCCTTGCTCAAGTCGTATGGCGACAACTCCACGGTCACGCGGTCTCCGGGAACGATCCGGATGAAGTTTTTCCGCATCTTTCCCGAGATGTGGGAGAGGACGACATGGCCGTTGGGGAGCTTCACCCGGAACATTGTTCCTGGCAGCACATCGACCACCACGCCCTCGCTTGTGACACAGTCATCTTTTGCCATGCGGGGGCCTTGGTAGCAAAGTCACGGATCAAAATCAACCCGCCGCACAAAGGCGGCGAGATTTTGCCGGGAGTCGGCCGGGCAAACGGATCCGCGAAAATGCCCCCCCGAAAAACCGCGAGGCCAGGCGGCATGGTTATTGCTGGGTTGCGGCATGGCCCGGGTCGAATGTTACGGAATTGTCACAAAGGGGGGGTGGCACATCCCCCCAACAAAGTGTCTCTTTACTGTCGCTCCTTGTGAAATTTAACCCCGCCCCGTTCGTTTTGGTTCAGGCCGCCGCCTTTTTTCTGCTCGCCGGAGGGAATATGGCACAGGGGGGGATCCAGCCCCAAGGGCTGACCGCGCAGGAATGCTACGCGAACGCGGAACGGCTTTTCGTGGAAGGAAAATATCCCGAGGCGGCGGATCTCTTCCAAAAGCTTCTCGACGATTACGGCCAGTCGAAAGAGGCCGTGGAGGCGATCCGCAACATCCGCTACCGCCACGCCATGTGCTTCGTTCACATGAAAAAATTCGGCGACGCGATCGGGCCGATCGAAACCGCCTTGCAGCAGCAGCTCGGGGCGGCGGAAATGCAGGAACTCCGGTTCTGGCTCGGCGTGGCCGACCTGGAGGAGAAAAACTACGCGGAAGCCCGCGACGCCCTGCAAAAATTCCTGCTTCTCTTTCCCCCGGGAGCCGAGAAGAACCCGGTCTACCTCCGGCAACACCCGTCCGCGATGAAGATCCCCGAGGCCCTCATCCTGATCGGATCGGCCTGGCTCCTCGACGAAAAATACAAGGAGGCAGCCGAGTATTACGACAGCATCAAACCGGGGATGATCCCAGAAAACCGATCCCGCGCGGTCGTCCTGCATCTCTATGCGCTTTTGGAGGACGGCCAGAACGAGGCGGCCATGAAGGTCATCGGGGAGGAATATCCCCGGATGGGTGACATCATCCAGCTCGTGACCTTCCAGAGCCTGACGCTCGAACTCGGCAACCGCTGGCTCGAGGCGGGGGAATACCGCAAAGCCATCCTGTGCCTGCAACGGGTGTGGGCCTCCGGGCGGCTGCTCAAGCACCAGCAGTCGCGGCTGGACGCGCTCCAAAGCCGGTTGCAAGCCGCGGAGGCAACCCCGAAGAGCGATCCCTACACGAAATTTCTCCTCGCCCAACTGATTCAAAAAGTGAAGCGGGAGGTCGACAGCTTCAAAAAGATCCAGAGCTTCGATGCCGCCCTGCGCATGCGCCTCGCCACGGCGTATCAGGCCATGAAGCGCTACCGCGAGGCGGCGATCATCCTCGAGGACATGCTCGACCGGATGCCTGCGGACAAGATCGTCGAGAGGGCGTCCGTGAACCTCGTGCAGGCATGGTTCGAGATCGGGCGGTGGCCGAAAGTCAGCGGAGCCGCCGAGGCCTTCGCGAAGAAGTTCCCCGGCTCCCCGAGCCTCCCCATGATCGGATACCTGTCGGGCATCGCCGCGCAGAAAGATCTGCGTTTTGAGGAATCCGTCGCCACGTTCGACGCGATCCAGAAGGGGGATTCCGAGTTTGCGCCAAGGGCGCTGTTCATGAAAGGCTTCACCCTCCTGCTCGCGGAAAAAAACGGGGAGGCCATCGGGACTTTCGAGAAGTTCGGGAAAAAATTCCCCTCCCACGACCTGGGCGAGGCCGCCGGCTATTGGCGCGGCATGGGTTATTCGCTCGACAGGCAGTTCGAAAAATCGCGGGCGGCGATGGACGACTGCCTGCGGAAATACAAGGACGGCCAATACGCGGGGAACGCGGTTTTCCGCAAGGCCTACTGCGCCCAGCAACTCGGGAACTACAAGACCAGCATCAAGGAGCTGAGGTCGTTCATGCGCACGTATCCGGGCCACGAGGAGGCCGGCGAAGCCCGCGTCCTGCTCGGAGACGCCCTGATGAACGAGGGGGAGATGGAGGAAGGGATCGCCGCTTTCAAGGGCATCCCGAAAGCGGACACGAGGTTTTACGAAGAGGGGGTGTTCAAAACCGGGAAGGCCCTCAAGCTCATGGAGGAATACGACCGCTGCTTCGACCTGATGCGGGACTTCCAAAAGGAAAATCCCCGCAGCCCGCGCGTGGCCGAGGCGATCTTCAATATCGGCTGGGTTTACCGCCAGAAGGAACAGCCGGAAAAAGCCCGCGACGCCTACTGGGAAGCGATCGGGGAATACGGCGACGATCCATCCATCCGTTCGGTGGAGGAGCTTTTCCCCGCCCTCTCGAGACTCTACAAGGGAGAGGAAGGCCCCGCCCACTATCGCGCCCTCCTCGGCGACCTGGGGCGGGACGCGGAAAAATCCGGGAGGAAGACGCTGGCCATGCGGGTCCTCTGGGCACAGGCCTCGGCCCTGAAGAAGGCCGACCCCGATGCGTCCCGCAGGCTCCTCTGCAAAGCCTCGAAGCTCGCCGACGTGCAAACGACAAACCCGCTCCTCCTGGCGGATTTTGCCGAGGCCCTGCTGGCTGCGGGACAGGAAAAGGAAGGCGAGCAGATGTCCCTCGATCTCGTGAAGTGGAACCCGCGGGCCCCGCAGAAAGACCGCGCCCTCGCCAACCTCGGCTTCCTCGAGTTGAAACGCGGCCACGACAAGGCGGCCCTGGACCGCTTCGACCGCTTCGAAAAAGAAACTCTCGGCTCCCCGGTGTTCGGGCGCGTCCTCCTGGCAAAAGCGGACATCCTCCAAAAACGGGGCGAGAAGGCCAGGGCGCTCGCCGCCCTGGAAGCCGTTCTCGCCAGCAAGTATTCCACCGGCAGCGAAAAAGCCGAGGCGCTCTACCGGACAGGCGAGACCCACATGGCCGATGGCAAACCGGAGCTGGCCGTGCCGTATTTCCAGCGGATCTACGTGATGCACGGGCGCTGGGGCGAATGGGTCGCCAAGGCTTACCTCCGCAGCGGCGAGGCCTTCGAAAAATTGAAGGACACCCCGAGCGCCCGCAAGACCTACCAGGAGCTGGCGGCGAATGAGGATCTTGCCACGTTCCCGGAAACCAAGCTCGCCAAGGACCGCCTCCAGGCCCTCGGCGGACCGCTCCCCGAGGAGCCTTCCCAAGGATGAAACGGATTTTCCTGTTCGTTCTGCTGTCGGCCCCGCTGCTCCCGGCCCAGGACGTTCTCTTTATGAAGAACGGGGAAAACCGCCCGGGCCATCTGGCCGGAGTGGACGACCTCCAGTTTCGCCTGCAGGTCCAGCTGCCGCCGCCTCCCGGCACCCCGCACGGGGCCGCGCCGGTTTTCGCTTCCGTTTCCATCCCGCGTGCGGATGTCGTCCGTATCGAGTTCGCTCCCGATCCCGCCTTGGAGGCGCTTCTGAAATCCCCGACACCCCGGCAAACTGCGGAGATCGAGGCCCACTGGGTCAAAGCCCGGCCGTGGCTCCAGGTCCCGCGCTCGCCCGCCGCACGCATCGCAAATGCCCTGGCCGACGTGCTTCTGCAGACAGGGGGCCCCGCCCAGGCCGCCCGCGCGCTTGAGCTTTGCAAAACCGTTGAAACCGGGGCGTGGGACCCGGACGACAAACTGGCCGCGCGACAGGGACGCCTCCGCGCAATGGTCGCCACGGGGAATGCCAAGGAGGCCGTCGACGAGGCCATGGAATTGTCGGCCATCACTGAGAACCCCTCCGTGCTCATCGAGGCGAAATATATTCTCGCCACCGCCGCCGATGCCTCGCTGCGCAAACTCCTCGAGGACAATCCACGCTGGCAGGAGGATCCCCATGTCACCCCCGAACGCCACCGCCTCTACAACGAAGCCCTCGATTGCTACCTCTACCCGTGTCTTTTTGCAGGCTCGGAGCCGGAGCCCGCCGCGCGCGGGCTCTGGGGTGCCGCCGGCGTCTACCTCCTGGCGGGCGAAAGCCAGAAAGCCCTGGAATGCGCGCGCGACATCGCGGGCTTCTACCCCGGCACGAAGCCCGCCGCCACCGCTGCGGAATTCATCGCCTCACTCCCCGCGGCCCAGCGCGCGATCGACCCAGAAAAGGACGCCCGCGCCGAATTGGCACCCACCCCGAAACCTGCGGAAAAACCCGGAAAGTCACCCGATGAAAAGAAAAAATCCCATGAACGAAAAAAACCGAAACAACCCTGAATTTCCGCCGCTCCGGGGCTGGCTCCGCGGGTCCCGCCCGTGGCTGGTCGTCCTCCCGGCCCTGCTGGCGGCCTTCCTGCCCGCCACCGCGAGCGCGGCGGGCGTCGCAAGCAACAAGAGCCTTCTGGACCTTTACCATGATGGCGGCCCCATCATGCACCTCATCGCGCTCTGCTCGGTTTCGGTCATGGCGCTCGGCTCCTACTGCGTGATCATGTTCCGTAAAGGGAAACTCATGCCTCCCGGCGTGGTCGCCCACCTCGGCAACCTGATGGCGCAGCGCGACCTCCAGGGCTCGTATGATTTCTGCAACGCGAACCCCTGCCTGCTCACCCAGATCCTCTCCGGTGCCCTCACGAAAGCGAATTTCGAGCGCGACATGTTCAACAAGGCCGCCATGGAAAACGCCATCGCGGACGACTGCTTCCGCGCGGAAACAAAAATGATGGTCACCGTGAACTACCTCAACACCTTCGCCGTCCTGGCCCCGATGATCGGTCTCCTCGGCACCGTCGCGGGCATGATCACCAGCTTCAGCGCGCTCACCGCCGGGAAAGCGGAGGCGACGGATCTCGCCAAGGGCATCGGCGAGGCGCTCATTGCCACCGGCGGAGGACTCCTCCTCGCCATCCCCTCCATGTTCCTTTACTTCTTCTTCCGCGGCATGCTCACGACGAACATGGCGGATGCCCACAAGGCACTCTCCCACATCCTGGACCTCTTCACCGGCGAGGCACACGGGACTCCCCCACCCGCCTGGCAGATCTCCGACGAACCTCCGGTGCCCGCCGCCGCCGAATAGCCATCCCATGCCCGCATCACGCCGCCGCATGCGCAGGGTCCATCACGACGAGGTCGGCCTCCAGATCGCGCCGATGATCGACGTGACCCTCCTCCTGCTCTTCTTCTTCATGCTCGCGGGAAAAATCACCAAGGGCGAAAAACTCCTCGACATCAAGGTCCCCCTCGCCGCGACAGGCAGGGTGCCGGTGGACGAGGGGGATCGCGACGTGGTCAACATCGACGAAAACGGCCAGATCTACAGCGGCAGCCTCCCCGTGACATCCAAGGAACTCACCGCCCACCTCAAACAGCGGTTCAAGGATTACCCGCCGCTGAAACTTTACGTCCGCGCGGATTCCGCGACGCCGGGCAAAAAAATCAAGGAAGTCATGGCGATCGCCAGCGAGTCCGGAGCCATCGAGGTCATCTTCGGGGTCCTTCAAAAATGAGGCGGACCGAACACCCGCAGATCGAGCTGCAGATCGCCCCGATGATCGACGTCTGCTTCCTGCTCCTGTTCTTTTACATCCTCACTTCCAAGCCCGTGAAACCCGAGGCCGACATGAGCATGACCCTGCCGGGAACCGTCGCACAGGAGGAGTCTCTGGACATCCCCGACGAACAGCGCATCGCGATCCAGGACAACGGCCAAATCGTCCTCAATGACCTCTCCCTGGACAGGCCGGACGACCGGCAACTCCCCGCCCTGCTCGCGACGCTGAAGCGGTTCAAGGAATCGTCGGACGCGAACAAAAGCCAGGCGCTCATCACTGTGGATGTCTCGGACGGAGCCGTGCACCAACGCGTGGTCGATGTCCTCAACGCCTGCGCGGAAGCCGGCATCCAAGGGGTGACATTCGCCGGGGCAACCGGGGAGGAAGAATGACGAACGCCCTCCAGGACAACCCGCCAGCGCAGAAAAAGCGGCTTCGGCGGCTCATCGTCACCGTGGTTCTGGTGAGCGTCGGCATCCACCTCGCGGCGGGCATCGTGGCGGGCGTGGTCATCGTGGCGAAATACCTTGCCGAGCCGCCGCCCGAGTTCAAAGCCGTCCGCGACATCCGCCTCCCCGCCAAACAGCGCGAACACAGGATGAACATGGCGGCCTTTGACGGCATGGCCCCGAAACCCAGCTTCAACGACAGGATGCAGAGCATCCGCCCCACCGCGTTCGCCCTCCCGGAACTGCCGACGATGGACATGGACCAGATGCTGCCGCTGGATCCGTCCGAGATCGTTTCCGACCAGGCCTCGGGCCTCGCCGGCACCGGGGGTCTCGGCAACGGCCTTGGCCCGGGCGGCTCCGGGGGCGGGGGAACCGGGTTCGGGGGTGACGGCATGAGCTTTTTCGGGATCCAATCCACCGGCAAACGCATCCTCCTGATCTTCGATGTTTCCACGAGCGTCGTGAACAAGGCTTCCGCCGCAGGCATCCCCCTCTCAAAAATCCAGGAGGAAACATCCGACCTGATCGGCAAACTCCCAATCAGCGCCAGATTCGGGATCATCCAGTTCACCCAGAATTTCAAGCCGTTCAACGAAGATCTCGTCCCCGCCACCGACCAGAACCGCGCGGCCGCGCTCGAATGGATCAAGTCCGAATGGGTCGAATCCGGCACCATGGGAGCCTCGGGCAAAGTCACCGGCAACCCGCGCGGCCTCGTCGGCGTCCTCGAACTTGCCGCCAGGATGCAGCCGGATGTCATCTTCCTCATCTCGGACGCCAGCTTCCAGTGGAAGCCCTCGGGACGGATCGAAGACATCCCCTGGAAGGAAATCGAAAAACTGACCCAGGGCCCGCTCCAAGGGACCGAGGGCTGCAAAATCCACTTCATCGGCTTCGAGATGAAGCCCGGGGACAAACGCGAGTTCGGCACCATCATCCGAAAAACCGGAGGGAAAATCCGGGAGATCAAATGACCGTCCCGATTTCTGGAACAGTGGTGCCGGACAGCGCCCTTCCCCTTGCCGACAGGCACACGGGCGCCAAAATCCGCGCCGTAAGGGAAGAAATGAGAGGGGAACGGTTCGACGGCATGCCGATAACGCGAGGGAGGGCGAAGCTCCGTCCTGGGAGGGCGAAGCTCCGTCTGAGCCGTAATATATGGGTTCGGACGGAGCCTCGCCCTCCCGGTCCGGTGCGGCCTTTCCGCTCAGAACCAGGCCGCGTTGCTGATGGATTTTTCCTGTTTATTTCACAGGCTCTCAGGGCTTCAGCTCGTCGCCGGTGATCGCGTTGGCGATGACATATTTTTCCTGGTGGAAAGTGGGATCGGAGCGGAAGGAAAGCCGCCCGGCATACCGGCGCTCGATTTCGACGAGGTGCTCCTCGTCATCCGTCCGCAGGCGGCCGAGAAGGTCGGGATGCACGGTGACCTTGATTTCGTGGACGCTTTCCTGGTGTTTGCGCATCACCGCGTGAAGCGCGCGCTGGAGCTCGACGCTCATGGTCATCGGGCTCTTGATGAGCCCCTTTCCGTGGCAGTGCGGGCAGGCGACAAAGATGGCGCTCGCGAGGCTCTCGTTGGCCCGCTGGCGGGTCATCTCCATGAGGCCGAGCTGGGAGATCGGCAGCACGTGGGTGCGCGCCTTGTCCCGCTTGAGGTGTTCCTTGACCCGCTGGTAGACCGCCTGCTGGTCCTTCCGGCTCTTCATGTCGATGAAGTCGGCCACGATCAGCCCCCCGATGTTGCGGAGGCGGAGCTGGCGGGCGATTTCGTCGGCGGCCTCCAGGTTCGTCTGGAGGAGGGTTTTTTCCATGTCGCGGACCCCTTTGTTCCGCCCGGTGTTCACGTCCACCGCAATCATGGCCTCGGTTTCATCGATGACGATGTAGCCCCCGCAGGGGAGCCACACCTGGCGGTGGAAGGCCGTGTCGATCTGGGTCTGCACGCCGAAGCAATCGAAGATCGGCTGCGCGCCGGTGTAGTGCTGGATGGATTTTTTCGCACGCTTGGAGACCTGCCCGACGAGCGTCTGCATCCTCTCCGCCGCCTTCGCGTCGTCCACGATGACCGCGTCCACTTCGTCGGTGAGAAAATCCCGCACCGTGCGGTCGATCAGGTCCGGCTCCTCGAACAGGCACGCGGGCGCATTTTTCTCCTGCAACCCGGTCTGGATCGAGGTCCACTGCTCGAGAAGGATGCTGAGGTCGCGCACGAAATAGCGCGCCCGCTGCCCGGCCCCGACCGTGCGCATGATCACCCCCATGCCTTCCGGGACCTCGAGCTCGCGGAGGATTTTGCGGAGGCGTTCGCGCTCTTTCGGGTCGTCGATTTTTCGGGAGATGCCGAACTGGTCGTTGAAGGGCATGAGCACGAGGTATCTGCCCGCGAGGCTGATGTCGGTCGTGATCCGCGGGCCCTTGTTGCTGATGGGGCCTTTCTTGACCTGGACGAGGACGTCCGAGCCCACCGGGTAAATGTTCGGGACGTCTTTGTGCGTGATGCGCGGGGCCTTTTTCTTTTTGCCCTCCCCCCCCCGGTTGACCGTCTCGATCCCGCTGTCGAGCGCCGCAGGGATGGCATCCCAAAATTGCAGGAAGGCATTTTTTTCAAACCCGATGTCGACGAACATCGCCTTGATCCCGGACTCGATGTTGCGGACTTTGCCCTTGTAAATGCCGCCGACGATGTTGCGGTCGGTCTCGCGCTCGATGGTGTATTCCTCGAGCTTGTTGTTTTCGAGCAGAGCGACCCGTTTTTCGAGCCGCTCGCAGCTGACGATGAGCTTGATGCCGGTGGATTTTTTACGAAGGCCAAGGATGCGTTTTACGGTGTCTATCATGTGAAGGTGTTTGTTGTCGGTGCGGGTGGCACGCGGTGGTGAGGTTTGTTCAGCGGCGGGGTTGTGGGGGAGATTTCGGCTGGCGGTTTCCGCCGTCGGTTTTCTCCTTTTTCCCACCGAGGAAATTGAAAAATTTCTGCAGGGCATTCGGTTTGCCCGGGCGGTTTTTGACGCGCCCGCGGTCGTCCGCTTCCTCGCGGACGTTCGGCTGGGCGGCGGGCCTGTTCTCCTGGGTGTCGCCGGTGGCGGAACCCGCGTCGCTGGAGGCCGCCTCACCGTCGTCGCCGACCGTGGTGGCGGCGGGGATATCGCGCCCGAAGTCGATGCTTTCGACGAAGCGGAAATTCCCCTTGGCGGGCTCGAGGGCGGCCAACTGGGGGACTTCCTCTCCCTTTTCCATTTTAAAAATGTCATCCAGGATCTTGGCGGCAACGGGGGCGCAAACGCCTCCGCCGGATTTGGCACCCTGGATGAATATCACGACCGCATACCTGGGCGCGACGTAAGGCGCAAACGACACGAACCACGTGTGGTTGTCCTTCACCCCGGAACGGGTGAACTGCGCGGTGCCGGTTTTGCCCGCCACCTCGACGCCCTTGATGCGCGCGCGCCCCGCCGTCCCGCCGTCCTCGTTGACGACCTTCCACATGCCTCGGCGGACTTTTTCGATTTGGTCCGGGGTCAGCCCCGCGTCGCCGACCAGGTTGGCACGCACGCGGGCGGGTTCCTGCGAGACCACGGTCCCGTCCTGCGCGACAATCCGGTCGATCAACCGGGGATAATAAACCGTGCCCCCGTTCGCCACCGCAGACGCGACCATCGCCATCTGGAGGGGGGAGGCCAGGACGTCGCCCTGCCCGATCGCGGTGTTTGCCGTGAGCCCGGAGGACCAACGCGCCTGGGGATTCACGCTGGCCAGCCAGGCGGGTCCGGGAAGCACGCCAGGGGCCTCGCCCGAGAGGGGGACACCGGATTTTTGCCCCAGCCCGAGCATGTTGCCCACCGTGTCGATCTGCTCGATGCCCGCCGCATTTCCGTATTGGTAGAAAAAGGCGTTGCAGGAGTGCTTGATCGCATCCGAAAGCCCGAGCGTGCCGTGGGACCCGCCTTTGTCGGCAATCCAGCATTTCATGTATTTGTTGCCGTAGGTCACCCCCCCCGAACACGTGAACGTGCGGTTCCCCACCCCGGCCCGCAAGCCGGCGAGGGAAATGGGGATTTTGAAGGTCGATCCGGGCGCGTAGGCGCTGATCGCACGGTTCAGCAACGGGTTTGTCTCGTCGTTCGTCAGTTCCTTCCAGTCCAGGTTGGCGATCGACGGGATAAAGACGTTGGGGTCGTAGGAAGGGACGGAAGCCATGGCCAGAATATCCCCGTTGTCCGGATTGACGACGACCGCCGCGCCGCGGCCGACGGCACGCAGGGCCTCTTCTGCGAAATACTGGATCCGGGCGTCGATGGTCAGGAACACGTTGTCTCCCTGCACGGGTTCCCTGCGGTTGACCTCCCCCTCGATGACCCCCTTCACGTTGCGCTGCAAAATCCGGGCGCCGGGCTGGCCTTTGAGAACCTCGTTGAAGTAAAGCTCGATCTGCGCCTTCCCCTCCATGTCGGGCTCGTAAAAATTGAAGTTCCTGAGGTCCGGCAGCTTGTCGAGGTCGTTCGGCATCCCGACATAGCCGAGGAGGTGGGCCGCGAGCGAGCCGTAAACATACCAGCGCACCGGCTTCACCGTGACATTCACGCCCGGCAGCCCAAGGTTTTTTTCCGAGAAGACCGCCATCTGGCCGAAATCCAGATCCTGCCGGTAGCTGTAGGGAACCTCCTGGTTGGTCCGGTAGTGGATTTGCAGGGCGTTGGCGTTGTAGTCCTCCGCGACGCCCAGTTCCTCCAGCCGGGGGATCACCTCGTCGGAGACAATTTTCACCACGTCGGCCTCCTTGAGGTCACGCGGCATGTTGTGGACACGGCCCCGGTAGCTGATCATCGGCACGCTTCCCTTGGATTCCCGATAGGCCCGCACCATGTCCGGCAGATAAAAATCGACCTCGAAACTCGCCCGGTTTTCCACCAGTTTGATCCCGTTCCGGTCGAGGATCTCGCCGCGCACGGCGGGGATCCGCACCGAGACCTGGGACCGGTTGCCGATCCTGGCCGTATATTCCGCCCCCCGCGCGATCTGCACATACCACAGGCGGAAAACGAGCCCCGAAAATCCCAGGAGCATGATCAGGCCGAGAACCAGGATGCGTGCGGTGGAGCGTGTGCGTTTCATCTAGTAGCTTCTCGTGTCCCAGGGATTGTCGGGAATGAGGGCGGCGAACGGCTTCACGGCGGCATGGAGGAGCGGGGCAAACAACCCCGCGAGAAGACCGGGGGCAAACAGCCGCCAGAGGATCGCCTCGTCGTAGACAAACCCCTCGCGCCGCAGGGAGATCATGGCGAACTGCATCAGCAGGAACGCCCACGTGCAAACCACGCTCAGCGGGATCACCGGCCACCAATGGCCGCGCAAATACGACGGCCGGCAGCCGTTGGCGATGCTTCCATAAATCACGAAGAAGACAATAGAACAACCCAGGGCGATTTCAACCTGGCCCCCCACGACATTCAGATACATGAGATCGGAAAGGAGCCCGGTGCAGAACGCCGCGAAAAGCATGGCGGGAAACGGGAGCACCATCGCCGCGTAGCAAAAAATCATCGGCACAAACAGAAACCGCGCCCCGTGCAGCACGTGGATCGCGGGAAGGGCCTGCTGCAAAAGAAAGGCGGCGAACACCCCGACACACGCGGCCAAAGCGCCGACCGCCGCCTTCATTTCGCCCCCACCACCACGAACACATCCTCGGCCTGCGAGATGTCCACGGCAGGCTCGACGACCGCCTGGCCGTCCAAGGGACGCGTCCGGAATTCTTTGACCTTGCCGACCAGGATGCCCGACGGGAAAACCCCGTTGCTGATGCCGGCCGTATAAACTTTTTGCCCCGCTTCGAGGGCCGCGTTTTTCGTGAGAAAATTCAGCTGCAGCTCGCCGCCTGCCCCACTTTCCTGGACACGGATTCCCGAGAGGATGCCCTGCTCGCGCGTGCCCTCGACCTTGGCGGCCACCCGGCACGTCTCGTCGGTGATCAGGACGACGATGGACTCGTTCTTCGCGACGGTGGTCGTCTTGCCCACCAGGCCCACTTCCGTCAACACCGGCTGGTCGGTCTCCACGCCGTCCTCGAACCCACGGTTGATCTTGACCGTGTTCCACCAGCTCGAGGCATCGCGGGCGATCACCCGGGCGGCAAGGAGCCGGAAGACCGAGCGCTCGCGGTATTCCAGGGCGAGACGGAGGCGGTTGTTCTCGCTTTCGATTTCCCGGAGCAGGTTGTTCGTCGTGAGGAGCTCCCGGTTGACCTCGTTGAGCTTCCGGTTGTCCGCCTCGACCTCGTCGAGGGTTTTCAATCCTTTGCCCATCGATCCGATCTGTTCCTGCACGGCGGTGCCCGTGCGGAGGAACGGTGCGAGGAGGGAGAGGAACTTCGCCTGCGCGGCCTGCATCGAGTCGGGGGGGAGCACCGAAAGGTAAACGGCCGCCGCGAGCACGGCCAGCAGGAGAGCGATGTTGAGCTTCTTCATGCAGGGTCAGGGGGCGGAGGCCCCGCGAATCACGGGTGCGGGCGCTCTGAGGAAACCGCCCGGAGGAACTTGAGTTCCGAGAGGGCGCGCCCGGTCCCTTCCGCGACGGCGCTCAGGGGATCCTCGGCGACGTGGACGGGCAGCCCGGTTTCTTCGGCAAGCAGTTTGTCGAGCCCCCGGAGGAGCGCCCCTCCTCCCGCGAGCACCAGACCGCGGTCGACCAGATCGGCGGAGAGCTCGGGCGGGCATCTTTCCAAGGTGATGCGGACCGAGTCCACGATCGTCGAGAGCGGTTCCAGCAGCGCCTCGCGGACCTCCTGCGAGGAAATGGAGATCGTTTTGGGCAGGCCCGCCACCAGGTCGCGCCCCTTGACTTCCATGCTGACTTCCTTCTCCAGCTTGTAGGCGGACCCGATTTTGATTTTGATTTCCTCGGCGGTGCGCTCGCCGATCATCAGGTTGTAGGCGCGCTTCATGTAGTTGGCGATCGCCTCGTCGAGCTCGTCGCCGGCCACGCGGACACTCCGGCTGAAAACGATTCCGCTCAGCGAGATGAGGGCCACCTCGGTGGTGCCGCCACCGATGTCGATGATCATGTTGCCTGCGGCATCCTGCACCGGAAGGCCCACGCCGATGGCTGCGGCCATTGGCTCTTCGATCAGGTAAACTTCCCTGGCCCCCGCATGGGTCGCGGAGTCTTTCACGGCGCGCTTCTCGACTTCTGTGATCCCGCTCGGGACCGCGATCACGACACGCGGGCGCACCATGCGTCGGCGGTTGTGGACCTTGCTGATGAAGTGCCGGAGCATCGCCTCCGTGATTTCAAAGTCCGCGATCACGCCGTCCTTGAGCGGGCGGATCGCCACGATGTTTCCGGGGGTGCGACCGAGCATGCGCTTGGCCTCGTCTCCCACTGCGAGCACGCGGGTCGTGCCCTGTTGGACGGCGACGACGGAAGGCTCGCGCAGAACAATCCCGTGGTCTTTGACATACACGAGCGTATTTGCGGTCCCGAGGTCGATGCCGATGTCGTTGGAAAAAAATCCCAGAAGGTTGTCAAACATCAGATAGGTCTTCGAATTGAGGTAAAGTGTTGATTTGGAGCGACAGCCTCACCCCCGCCCCCGTCGCCAAGTGGCGGGACAAACTGTCGGAGTGGACAACTTGATTTTCCGAAGCCCCTGCGTCAAGGCTATCCTTGACAAACTTTCAGATTTCCTGCCATCGAGGATGCCGGACGGCGTTCCGGTCAGATCGCGGCTGCGACGGCCCGGCCCATCTCCGTTGTTCCGACCAAAGTCGTCCCGGGAGTGTGGATGTCGGCGGTTCTCAGTCCATCGGCGATGACTTTTCCGACCGCCGCCTCGATGGCGGAAGCGGCATCGTGGCGTCCGCAGGAAAGGCGGAGCATCATGGCGGCGGACAGAATCTGCGCGACCGGGTTGGCAATGCCCTTGCCGGCAATATCCGGGGCGGTTCCGCCGCTGGGTTCATACATCCCGAAACGGGTCGACCCGCCCGTGGATTCCCCGAGGCTCGCGCTCGGGAGCATCCCCAGGGAACCGGAAATCATCGCCATCTCGTCGCTGAGGATGTCGCCGAACAGGTTTTCCGCGAGCACCACGTCGAACGACTTCGGGTTTTTGATGAGCTGCATCGCGGCGTTGTCGACGTAAAGATGATTCAGGGCGACATCCGGAAAATCCCGCGCGGTTTCCGTGACCACCCTGCGCCAAAGGATCCCGTTCTGGAGCACATTCGCCTTGTCGATCGAAGTCACCCGCCCCCGGCGCGAACGCGCGGCCTCGAAGGCCACCTTCGCGATCCTCCGGATCTCGCTTTCCCAATAGACCATCGTGTCCACCGCGAACTCCTCCCCCCCTTCTTTCCTGAGGAATTTCGGCTCCCCGAAGTAGAGCCCCCCGGTCAGCTCGCGGACGCACAGGACATCGAACCCGCCTTCCACGAT
Organism: Terrimicrobiaceae bacterium; assembly: GCA_041675465.1. GTDB lineage: Bacteria > Verrucomicrobiota > Verrucomicrobiia > Chthoniobacterales > Terrimicrobiaceae > QYQL01. The sequence goes on from JBAYTU010000033.1 coordinate 19,504, forward strand.
GCGCGGGTGGAGCGGCGAGGCGTGCGTGAGTTCGGGCAGGCAGACCGCAGGCCGCAAATTTGCGAACAGCCCGAAGTGCTTCCGCAACGGCAGAAGCGCCGCCCGCTCCGGCTGCTCGGTCGCGGGGAGCGATTCCCATTTCGGCCCGCCCACGGATCCGAAGAGAATGGCGTCCGCCTCCCCGCAGGCCGCAAGCGTCTCCGGCGGCAGCGCCTTGCCAACCGCATCGATCGCGGCCCCTCCGACGGGTCGCTCGTCAAATTCCAACACGACGGAGAACTTTTTTGAGACGGTGCCGAGAACCTTCCGGGCCTCGGTCATCACTTCGGGCCCAATCCCGTCACCGGCGAGGACCGCGATGCGGAATGTTTTTTCTGAATTCATCCCATGCATCTAATCCGGAGCCCGTCCCCGAGGCAAGCCCGGCCATCGTTCGCGTGGGTGCACAGGGCGTGTCTGTAAAGACTGGATTTCCCGTCAAAAAGAGAGGAAACATCAACTCCTCACGCCACTCGCCCATGCCCGACATTCGCGCCTGTTTCCGTCCGGCAGTTTTTCTTGCCGGGCTCGTCCTGTTCCAGGGCGGGTGCGGGAGCCTTTCGGTCGGAGGCGCGAGCAGGCGGGAAATCCGGGCGGTTCTGGAGCGGTATGCGGAGGCGTTGAACCAGCGGTCGGCGGAGAAGCTGTTCGGCCTGCTGGGGGAGACGGTCCAGGTCGAGGGGATGACCGACGATCTGTCGCGGGCGGGGTTGAAATCCGGGATGCACTGGCCGCCGTCCGCAATCGGGAATTTCCGGATTCTTTCGATGGCGAAGACCGCCTGGGGAACCGATGTGAAAGCGGTGTTCCACATGCGGGGCACGATGCTGGTGATGAAGATCGGGTTCGACGAGGCGCAGCGGATCCGGACGATCGATCCGGTCCCGCTGTGGGAGGCCCCGCAGGCGAAAGTGGCGGAGGCATTCTCGTCGCCGTTCGTGGAAAACAAGGGGCTGCTTTTCGTGCGCGGGAAGGTCGACGGGCGGACCGGCTTCCTATTGGTCGACACGGGGAGTTCGGGGCTGCTCTTGAACAGGAAATATTTTACCCGTGATTCCCGGAACGAACTGCCCGGCCTCACGAGCACGGTGCAGGGGATCAAGACGCCATTGGGAACCTGCCCGGTCCGCTCGTTTCAATGGGGCGGGCTGCGCGCGGATGGGATCCGGGGGCAACTGCATGACTTTTCGGTCATGGAAGTTCCGGCCATCACCCCGCTCCTCGGGGCGATCGGACACGGGCAGCTGAAAAATTGCGCGGTTGTTTTTGACTGGAAGAGCCGGCGGATCGACGTGCGCCCGGTCGCGGGCGGGAATGCGACCGGCCCCCGGGGGGCGAAGGCGGTGGTCCCGTTCGCCTATTTTTTGCATGCGCCCGCGTTCGCGGTGAGGATCGGAGACAAGACCTGCCGCATGATCTTTGACAGCGGGGCGCAGATCAACCTGGTCCCGAACATCAACGGGATCGAGGGCCATTTTCGAAAGGTGGACGCGGTGACCAAGATCAGCGACGGAGGCGAGATCGGGAAGGAAACCGCGTTGCTGGGTCTCATCGACGAGACCTGCGTCGGCGGCATCCGGTATCGCGGCTTTCCCTATGCGGTTTACGAAGTGCCGTATCTCGACGGGCAGGGGATCCTTGGAAGCCCGCTCATCCAGAAAGGGATGGTGGAAGTGAATTTTCCGAGGAAGACCATCTCGCTGTGGTAATACTGCAAGCCTGAAAATTCGGATCGACGGACGCCTGCGGCGAGGCCTCCCTGCCATCAAGGGTTGGGTCAACCTTTTTTCCTCGCCCCATCGTTTTCTCCGGAGGCCATCAGGGTGTCTGAGCCTACTCGAGCCGCACCCGCGGGTCGACCACGGCGTAGAGGATGTCCGAGAGCAGGTTCCCCAGAAGGACGAGGGCCGCCACGATGAAATTCAGCGCGACGAGGGTCGGGTAGTCCCGTTCCAAGGCCGCTTCGTAGCCCAGTCGTCCCATGCCGGGATAAGCGAAAATCATTTCCACGATCACCGCCCCTCCGATCAGGGCCGGCAGGAGCGAACCGATCCCGGTGATCAGCGGGCGGATGGAATTCCTCAAGGCGTGCTTGTAGAAAACCACATCCTCCCCGAGCCCTTTGGCGCGCGCGGTGCGGATATAATCCTCGCGGAGCGTCTCGAGCATGCTGGCCCGGATGTAGCGGGATTGGACGGCGATGCCCCCGAGCGAGAGCACGACGGCCGGCAGCGCGATGTGCCAGATCCGATCGAGGCCGGCGGCCAGGAAATTCGGGAAATCAATCCCGTAGGACTGGGTGCCGAGCACGGGCACCGAGGTGAATTTCACGAGGCCGATGATCGCCATGTTCGCGATCCAGAACGTCGGGACCGCGATGAAAACGAAGGCCAGCAGGGAAGCCCAAAAATCCGGCGGCCTCCCCGCGTTCCGTGCACAATAAATCCCCAGGAGAAGGCCGAACGTCAGCGAAAGCAGGATCGCCGCGACGTTCAGCGCGACCGTGGCCGGAAGCCGCTCCAGGATTTTTTGGAGCACGGGGCGGTCGTCCTTGATGCTTTTCAGACGTCCGCTGAACAGGTCCCGCATGTTCAGCCAGTATTGTTTGTAGAGCGGCTCGTCGAGATGAAATTTCTTCCGGAACATCTCCTTCACCTGCGGCGTGATCTTGGGGTTCAATTCCCCCCAGGGATACGGGCTTCCCGGAGCCAGCGTGATCATGGAAAACGAAATCAGGCTGATCCCGAAGAGCAGGGCCACACTGATCAAAAGGCGCCGGACAACGAAATGAAGCACGCGGGGATATTGGGATCATCCGCCCGAAAGCGCAAGGATGTCCCGAAGGGTTTGCGCGTCGTCCGGGAGAACCAGGGGGTCGTCGTCGCGCACGAACTCGAGCAACAGATCCGCATCTTTCGAGGCGCTTCTCAACTCCGCGACATAAGCCTCCCAACGCCCCCTGCCCTCCGCCAGGGTGCGACGGTGCCCGGGGTCCGGCCACCAATGGAAAACATGGACATGGTGGAGCCGGGGCAGGATCGCGCGCAGGCTGGCGGCACATTCCTCCGGCGATTTCCCGTGCGGGGGCTGCCACAGGCTCCGGATGAACGGGTGCTCCGTCTCGGCGAGAAGAGCCAGTGCGGATTCCGTGGTATCCGTCAGCGTCCCGGCATGGAACTCGTAGCAAATCGATATCCCTTTCTCCCCGGCGAGGTCCGCGCAGCGCAGGGCGTCTTCCGCGACTGCCTTCCATCCGGCCTTGCCGGTCTCGGCGGATCCCCGGTTGCCCGCCCAGACCCTGATGGCCGGCGCCCCCAGCACCACGGCGCTGGACAGCACTTCACCGAACGACGGGCCGGAGGGGCCACCAAGCCGGTGGTAGGAGCCGTAGGCGGCAATCGAAAGCCCGGCCTCGCGCGTCATTTCGCCCACACGCGATGCGAGTCCCGGTTCGCCGGGCGGAACATGAACATCCCCTCCCCATTCGATGGCCTGCAGGCCCGATTTCACGCAGAGTTTCACTACGCGCTCCGGCGGGAGCTGCCGGAAGGTCACGGAAACAAGCCCTGGCTTCATGGGTGGGTTGACTCTGTGCTGATGCAGGGAAAAGGTGCCGTGGCATGGGCATCCTGCCCATGTCTTGCTGGATTATTACGCACGGGCAAGATGTCCGTGCTGCCGGAACTGGCCGCTCTCATGCCATTTTTGCCAGCATGGCCTGTGTCACCCGGTGGCGGAGCGGCGCGGCGTCGACAAAGCGCCGGAGCTCGTCGGCCATCCAGCTTCCCAGCCGCGCGCATTCCGCCTGCATGCTCCCGGCAATATGGGGTGTCAACACCACGTTGGGAAGTGACCGCAACGGGGAGTCCGCCGCAGGAGGTTCCGGAAAGCTCACATCCAGAACCGCCGAAAGATCCGGCCTGCCGCGCAGGACCCCGATCATTTCATCTTCCGCAATGACCGCCCCCCGCGAGGTGTTGATCAATGTCGCCCCCTGCTTCATCGAAGCGATCAGCGCGCCGGTGATCATCCGCTCGGTTTCGGGAACCCACGGCGCGTGGATGCTGATCGCGTCGCACTCCCGGAAGAGCTCCTCGAGGGACACGAGGCTGACCTGCAATTCGTCCGCCTGTTCCTCGGGAAAAAACGGATCGTGAGCGAGAAGCATCACATCCAGCGGCTGAAGCATGCGGGCGGTGGCACGGCCCACGGCCCCGAGGGATACCAGGCCGACTTTGGAATGGTAGCATCCGGGGATGGGAAGATCGGCAGGACCGGCGACCCCTTCGCGCGTCAGCCGCGAAAAGTGCCAGAACCGTTTCAGGCTGAGGAGGATCGTCGCGAACGAATACTCGGCGACCGGAACCCCGTTTGCCGCCCAGGCGCTGGAGACGATGATTTCCCGTTTCCAGCCCGCATCCGTCACGAACCCTTTCACGCTCCCCGCCGCGTAGAACACCGCCTTCAAATTCGGGGCCGCCTCCAAAAATTCCGGGCTGAGAGCCGGCATCCCCCAGGTGCTCACGATCACGTCGGCCCCGCGAAGCGCCGCCCCGGCCTCCTTCCACTTCGCGGGGTCCAGAACGGGCCACGGACGCTCGACCGAACGGGAGATTTCACCGAGAACCGCAGGGGGGAAAACATGCCCCTCCAGATGAGGAGGACAGATGACAAGGGCGCGGCACGGCATGGCCGCTGGTTCTAGCGCACCGCCGACGCCCAACCAATGCTTTTTTTCCCTGCGGGATTGTGGGACATTCGCCGGGTGGAGCACTCTCCGGCCATTTTGATCCGCAGGCGGGCCTGGGGCGATACGAGCTGGATTGTCACGTGGCTGACCCTCGGGCACGGGAAGGTTTCGACCATGGCCCGCGGCGCACGGCGGCCTACCAGCCCGTTCTCGGGCAAACTCGACCTCTTCTACATCGGGGAAATCTCGTTCGTGACCTCGAAAAAATCCTCCCTGCACACCCTGCGGGAAGTCCAGATCCTCGAGCCGTTCGACGCTTCGGACCTCACGGGTTCAAACCTCTATTTGTGCTGCTATTTCGCGGAACTCGCGGATCTCGTCACGGAACCCGGCACCCCGGTTTCCGGGATCTTCGATCTCCTCAACAGGGCGCTGGCCCATCTCAAAACCAACGCCGCCTCCGTCCGCGCACTCGATTTTTTCGAAAAGGAACTCGGGCGCGTGCTGGGCATCCATGATGCCTCCGCCCACCCGCTCGCCGCCTTGGAGGCCCATTGCGGGAAGATCCCCAAATCCCGCCAGGCCCTCCTGCGGTTGCTCAAAGCGTAAAAACCCTCCCGCCCCAAACCCCGAAAACAAAACCCTCACCGCCGCCGCGCGCGGGGCGGAAAAACCGGCCCGGCCCCCGGTTTCAACAGCCCCGGCTCGAGACGAATTTCCCGGGATTGAGGATCCCCTTCGGATCGAGGGCGGATTTCAGCGTCGCGTGGAGTTCGCGAGTCGGGCGCGGCACGGCCTGATTCCACCAGGGTTTCTTGGCGAGCCCGATCCCGTGTTCGCCGGTGATCGAGCCGTCCCATGCGAGCACCTGGCGGAAAAGTTCGTCGAGCGCGGCACGGGATTTTTTCCGGACGGCGGGGTTGTCCGGATCCGCGACCATGATGTTGGTGTGGATGTTGCCGTCGCCGGCATGGCCGAAACACGCGATGGGAAAACCGGTTTTCTTCTGCAGGCGTTCCGCGAACCGCACGAGATCGACCAGGCGGCCCCGGGGGACAACGATGTCCTCGTTGAGTTTCTTCAGACCCGTGGCCTTGAGGGACTGGGAATAAACACGCCGGAGACCCCAAAGCTTGTCACAGGCGGCCGACGTGGTGGCTTTGCTCACGGCGAGAGCCCCGGCGGAAAGCAGGATCTTTTCGAGCGTCCCGGCTTCGCCGCGAACCGTGGCCGCTTGGCCGTCCACTTCCAGGATCACCTGCGCGCTGCCAGGTGGAAAATCCGCTCCGGGGCTGTAAGCTCGCGCGGCATCGAGCGTGAAACGATCCGCAACCTCCACCGCCGCCGGCAGAAATCCCGCAGCGAAGACGGCCTGGATGGCGGCCGCCGCCGCGTCCATCGAGGCGAAACCAGCGGAGAGAGCCGCGCGGGCGGGCGGATGCGGGATCAGGCGGAGGGTGGCCTCCGTGACAATCCCCAACAGCCCTTCCGAACCAGTGAACAGTCCGACCAAATCGAACCCGGTTTTGTTTTTGTGCGTCCGCCCCCCGCAACGGACAACCGTCCCATCGGCCAGAACGACTTCCAGGCCGAGGATGTAATTCCGCGTGACCCCGTATTTCAGGCACCTCGGCCCGCCGGCATTGGTCGCGATGTTTCCCCCGATGCTGCAATCTTTGAGGCTCGCCGGGTCCGGGGGATACGACAGGTTTTTTTTCCTGGCAGCCTCCTGGAGGACCCCGGTGATGACGCCGGGCTGGACGACCGCCACGAAATCTTTCGGGTGGATTTCGAGAATTTTGTTCATCCGCTCGAGCGAGAGGACGATGCCCTTGTCGACCGGCGTGCACCCGCCCACATACCCGTATCCGGCACCGCGGGGGGTGACAGGCACGCCCGCCCGCCCGGCCTCCCGGAGAACGAACGAGACCTCCCCGGTCGTGGAGGGAAAAACCACGGCGTCCGGAAGCGTTTGCGCGAACCATTTGTCGCCTGCGAATTCCGGCGCCGGTTCCGGCTGCACGGACGTTTTGCCGAGCCGGGTTTGAAGTTTTTTGAGAAGGGCGGGTGTCATGGCTGGCTGGTAAAAAATCTCCACGCTTCCGCCACGCCGTCCGCAGCAGGCAGGGAGGAAACGTAACCGCCGGCGGTTTGCACGGCTGAGCGGACTTCCGCAATGGCGTTCGACGGGCAGCAGGGCGAGGCGGCGTAGGTTCCATCGAGCATGGAGAGATCGTTGAAGTGGTCGCCCGCCGCAAAGACCTCCTCGCGCGGGATCGAGAGGCGGTGGCAGAGCGCCCCGAGAGCGGACCCCTTGCTGTAATCGCGGTGGCAGAACCGCATATAGACCGTGTTCCTTTGGAAGGAGAATTCCGGCAGGTGGGCAGCCTCCTGGTCGATGAAGCCCGCCACCTCTTCCATGACCTGCTCGCTGCTCGTGACCAAACCGACGAGGTCCCCGTTTTCCCTGATGAGCGTGACATCCGGAGAGGATGACGCCAGATCACCGACCCTGGAAAACACCGCCCCAGCCCGCGAAAAAAGCTCCGCGTGACGCTTCTGGCACAGGTCATTCCACTCCCGGTCCGGCTCCCATCCCCCCCCCGCCCGCAAAAAGATCTCCCGCTCGTTGGTGAGAAGGTAATCCGGCTCATAGGGCGCGGAAAAAATCCTGACCCCTTCGATGGCATGATCCAACCCGCGTCCGGTGTTGATCGCCCAAAGCCCCCCGCTCCTGCGGTGGAGATCCAGCACCTCCGCGAACGCCGACGAGCAACGCCCGTCCGAGGGGTGCGCGATCAACGTGCCGTCAAAATCGGTGCTCAGAAGCCGCAAAAGGGACATGGGACCGCCACTAAACACGACCGCGCCCGAACGTGCAATTTTTCTGTCGCCCGGCGGAAAACTTTTGCAGAATGGCGGGCATGAAATCCGCCTACGAACTCGCCATGAGCCGCCTGGAAAAAAACGCGCCTTCCGTGAGCCTCACCGAGCAGCAAAAGAAGGCCATCGCCGAAGTCGACAGCGAAATCAACGCCAGGCTCGCCGAAAAAAAGCTGCTCCTCGAGGGGGAAATCGCGAAGGCCGATCCGGAGGAGACGGAGAAAATCCGCCGCCAGCTCGCCTCGGAAATCCGCCGCCTCGAAGAAAAGCGCGAGCGCGAAAAGGAAAAAATCCGCAGCGGCAAAGCCTGAGCGACCTGCGGTTTGGAGCGCGATGCGCCGTCGGCACCCATTTGTTCCTCTTCCGATTCCGACAAACCGGGACGACACGGCCGCCATCCCTCCACCATTCAAAACCAAATCGTCACGCCCAATGTCTTGACCCCGCCAACTCGCGCGTGTCAGGATTTTGAGTTCAGTCAAAAATTACAAACGTGGACCTCAAAGAAATTCGCACGCTGGTCGATCTCATGAAAAAAAACGGCATCGCCGTTTTCAAGATGGAGAAAGAAGGATTCAAAATCACCATGAAAACGGGTGAGGCCGGCGGCCCGGTCCAGTATGCCGCATCGGTGCCGACTCCTGCGGCACCCCTTCCTCCCGCGCCCCCCGCGGAAGCCCCCTCCGCTCCTGTCGTGGACGTGGACAGCATCGAAATCAAGTCCCCGATGGTCGGCACTTTCTACGCATCGCCCTCCCCCGAGTCCCCTGCCTTTGTGACTCCGGGACAGGATGTCACACCGGACACCGTGGTCTGCATCATCGAGGCCATGAAGGTCATGAACGAGATCAAGGCGGAGGTTTCCGGGACCATCGTCGAGGTGCTGGCGGAAAACGGAAAGCCCGTCCAGTTCGGCCAGACCCTGTTCCGGTTGAAATAGTCGCATGTTCAAAAAAATCCTGATCGCGAACCGGGGCGAGATCGCGCTGCGCATCATCCGGGCCTGCAAGGAACTCGGGGTCCAGTCGGTGGCGGTCTATTCGGAGCCGGATCTCGACAGCCTCCACGTGCAGCTGGCGGACGAGGCGATCTGCATCGGCCCCGCCTCCAGCTCGGCAAGCTACCTGAAAATCGACCGCATCATCAGCGCCGCGGAAATTTCGGACGTCGACGCCATCCACCCGGGCTATGGATTTCTGGCTGAGAACGCCCACTTCGCGGAGGTGTGCGAGAGCTGCAACATCAAGTTCATCGGTCCCCCGGCCCAGGCCATCCGCCTGATGGGCGACAAAAACTCCGCCCGCGAGTGCGCGAGGAACGCCGGTGTCCCGACCTCGCCCGGCAGCGATGGCACCGTGGATTCCGAGGCCGAGGCGATCAAAATCGCGCGCAAGATCGGGTATCCGGTGATGATCAAGGCCGTGGCTGGCGGCGGCGGGCGCGGAATGCGGATCGCCAGCAACGAAGGCAGCCTGGTCCAAGGCTACCATGCCGCGCGGATGGAGGCGGAAAAGGCCTTCGGCAACGGGGCCGTTTACATTGAGAAATTCATCGTCAACCCCCACCACATCGAATTCCAGGTCTTCGGCGACGAACACGGGCGGGTGGTCCATCTCGGCGAGCGCGACTGCTCGCTCCAGCGCCGCAACCAGAAAATCGTCGAGGAATGCCCGTCTCCGCTCATGACCCCCGACCTCCGGAAGAAGATGGGCGACGCCTCGATCAAGCTCTGCGAAAAGGTCGGCTACACGAACGCCGGAACGATCGAATATCTCGTGGACGACGCCGGGAACTTCTATTTCATGGAAATGAACACCCGCATCCAGGTCGAACACCCGATCACCGAGGAGGTTTACGGGTGCGATCTCGTTAAGCAGCAGCTCCAGGTTGCCGCCGGGGAACACCTCAGCGATTACGTCGTCAGCGCCCAGCCCCGGCACCACGCCATGGAATGTCGGATCAATGCCGAAGACCCGGAAAAGGGGTTCCAACCCTGCCCGGGAAACATCGATCTCTATTACGCGCCGGGCGGACGCGGCATCCGGATCGATTCCCACGCCTACGCCGGATACCCGATCCCGCCGCACTACGACTCGATGATCGCCAAAGTCATCGCGATCGCCTCCAGCCGCGAAGCCTGCATCCGCCGGATGTCCCGCGCGCTCGGCGAATACATGATCACCGGCATCAAGACCACAATCCCGTTCCAGCAGGCCATCATGCGCAACGCCGATTTCCGCAGGGGGAAATACCACACCGGATTCGTCGAACAGATGCTCCGCGACGGGGTGCCGGTCGTGCGGAGGCCGGAAGACACGGCCGACCTGTGAGCACGATTGGAAAAAGGATGGTGCGAGGATGGTGCGGACACCATCCTTTTGAGCGCGTTGACGCGCCCTCGCGGGTGGTGCCATCGCTGCCAGAAGCATTTGCGCATGTGGCGTCGTATCCATCCGCTCAGGTCGTTCACCTCCCATCGCCTGTCGGCAAGCTGGAAGTAGCGCCATTCTCGCCTGACCCCAAGTCCCAGAAGGTCGCCTGACCTTCTGGAACTTTGGCGTCCCGCACCCCCCGGGCAGTTCCTTTGCGAACCCTTATTGCTTCTTTTTGGATTCTCCGGGACGGTATTCCTCCTCGGCAAACTGGAAGGCTTGGTCGAGCCCGACCATGTCTTCGCCGGGTCGCAGGGTGTCGAAGGCTTCGGCTTCCTTGCGGAGAGCTTCCTCGCCGTAGTTGGCCGCCTTGATCGAGAGGCCGATGCGGCGTTCCGCCTTGTCCACCTTGATGACGCGGGCTTCGACTTCCTGGCCGACTTTGAGGACGTCTTTGACTTTTTCGATCCGGTCCTCGCTGATCTGCGAGATGTGGACGAGGCCATCGATGTCGTCCTGGAGCTGAACAAAGGCACCGAAGTTGGTGAGCTTGCTGATCGTCCCCTTGACGAGGTCGCCGATGCGGAAGCGCGTGTCGATTTCCTTCCAAGGATCGGTGTCGAGCTGTTTGATGCCGAGGCTGATCCGCTGGTTCGCCTTGTCGATGTCGATGACCACGGCTTCGAGATCGTCGCCTTTCTTGAGCATTTCGCTCGGGTGATTGATCTTGCGGGTCCAGGAGAGGTCGGACACGTGGATCATGCCGTCGATTCCTTCCTCGAGCTCGACGAACGCGCCGTAGGCGGTCATGTTGCGGACCTTGCCCTTGACCTGTTTCCCGATGATGTAGCGGAGCTCGATCTCGTCCCACGGGTTCGGTTCAAGCTGGCGGACGCCGAGGGAGATTTTCTGCTCCTCCTTGTTGACGCCGAGAACGACCGCCCCGATGTCCTGCCCCAGGGTGAGGACGTCGGACGGACGGGCGATGCGCTTGGTCCAGGAAAGTTCGGAGACATGGATCAGCCCCTCGACCCCCTCCTCGATCTGAACGAACGCACCGTAAGGCATGAGGTTCGTGATCTTCCCCGAGACCTTCTGGCCAACAGGGAAGCGCTCTTCGATTTTGTCCCAAGGATTCGACTGCATCTGTTTGAGGCCGAGAGAGACGCGCTCTTTCTCCTTGTTGATGTCGAGAACCTGAACTTCGAGCTGCTGTCCGACCTTGAGGATTTCTCCCGGGTGATTGAGGCGGGCCCAGGACATGTCGGTGACGTGGAGGAGACCGTCGATGCCGTCGAGGTCGATGAAGGCCCCGAAATCGGTGATGTTCTTGACCGTCCCGACGATCTTGTCGCCCACGTTGACGCCGCCCAGGAAGGCCTGGCGCTTCTCCGAGCGTTCCTGCTCGATGATTTCGCGGCGGCTCAGGACGACGTTTTTGCGGTCCTCGTTGATTTTGACGATCTTGAAATCGTAGATGTTGCCCACGAACTGCTGGAGGTCTTTCGGGGGGATGATGTCGATCTGGGAGGCCGGCAGAAACGCTTCGACCCCGACGTTCACGGTGAGGCCGCCTTTGACGACCGAGCGGACTTTTCCTTTGATGAGCCCGTCGCCCTTGAAGACGCCGACGATCTTTTCCCAGTTCTGGCGCTGGGCCGCTTTTTCTTTCGAGAGAACGACCATCCCCTCGTCGTTTTCGAGGCGTTCGAGCAGGACTTCAATCTCGTCGCCGATCTCGACTTCCTCCGGGTCTTCGAACTCGGACGCGGGGATGACACCCTCGCTCTTGTATCCGATGTCCACGAGAAATTCCCGGGGTCTGACCTCGAGGATGTGTCCCTTGACGATACTTCCTTCGCGATAATTTTTGATCGAGCTGGCGATCAATTCTTGCAATGCTGGCATAATGTTGATGGTTTCCTTTGTTGTTTCCGCCGCCGTTGGAAAAATTCCACCGGTTGCAGCCCTTCTGGCGCGGGCGGGTTGTTCACAATAGGCATCCCATTGGCAGGAGCAATCTTTTTTCCTGGATTTTTCAGTTTCAGGCCAGAGCCGTTTCACCTGATTTTTTCATGGATAGGTAAACTGCGTGAGTTTTGCAGGAGTTCGGACGGCGCTTGTGAGGAAGGCATTCCGGGAGCCTGTCATTCGCATCATTTTCGTGATTCGCGGGCCTCTTCTGCTCTTTTTAGGATCGTCTCCCGCATGATTTGGACGTCCAATAAACTTCCCGTTGCCAATTTCCGGGAAAGAAAGAATCCTATTGCCCGCAATCAGCACGGCAGAGGCTGCCGCACCCCCTTCCCTTAAAATGAACCCGCCGAATAGATGACCTCCCTGAGAACCGACCGGTGGATCGAAGCGGACCTTTTCCTTTTTCAGGGAAAGCCGTTCCGGGAACAGGCGCGCGAAGTGGTCGGGCGGTTCGCGCCGCTCTACCGCGAAGTCGGCGGCGACCACGGGATCATTTTGTGCTGCGCCTGGCTCTGCGACCTGGTCACGGAATGGAACGGCGACCCCGGCCAGACCCTGCCCTTCCGCAGCCCGACCGCCAAGAAGTGGTCCGACCGGAGCTACGCCGACCTCAAGGAACTGGTGCGCGCCCTGAAAGACGAGGCCGCCAAGGCGGGCCTCCCCCGTCTGAAAGTCGGCATCATGATGGTGGCCTGGGGCACCTTCGCCTGGGGAGAGGGCGGCGGCTACGACTTGCGGAGCGGCTGGTATGACCGGCATCCCGAAATCTATTTCGACGACGGCTGGAAAAATATCGACTACCGCAAGCGCCTGAAACCGGACACCGGCCGCTATGCCTCCCTGCCCGGCGGAATCCCGGATGGCATGTCCTTCGCCGATTTTTTTGCCGGCCAATGGGCTTTGCTTTCGCGTTTCCTGGAAGTCGATGCCATCCATTTCCGGGACGGGTTCCTGGGCAGGGCGATCTATGAAATGGAAGGCCCCTTCGGCCACAACGGACCGAAAAATCCCGCCGACGCCGAGGGATGGAGCCGCGAGCTCGTCGCTTTTTTCACTGCGGCCAAGCGGGCCAACCCGGAATGCCTGGTCATGGCCTATTCCTCCGCCCGCAGCCCGGTGGGAGAATACCGCGTCGGCTGTCTCGACCTCGAAGCCCTGGTCGCCTCCGGCGGCATCGACGTCTGGATCGACCAGACATGGGCCGGGGCCTGGCAGGATTGGTGGACGCACGAATTCCGGGGCTGGACGTTCCAGCTGGCCAACCTCATCGCCCACCACGTGATGGTCGTGGCCGGCAACCGCAAAAGATCCACTCCCTGTCGGCACTATCATCTCATCGAAACCTGGGACGCCTGGGAGCCCTGGGACACCCTGCACCAGGTCCCCGGCAAACTGCGCTGGGGCATCTGGGCCTTCACGCACGCCGCCGTCGCCACCGCGGGCGGACTGAGCCGCACCGCCGGCTCCTACATTTCCTGGGCGCACAACTGGAAGAACGACCTGCTCAGCCCGGCGGATGTCGCCTTCCTGCAAACCCACCTCGACGCCGCCGCCCGCAACGCCGACGAAATGGAGGAGGTCTATGGCCCGGCCCTCGCCCTCAACCTCCCGCAAATGTCGGCCATCCAAAAATCCCACCCCGACATCAATCCGGGCGATCTCGTCGACGACGAATGCGCCATGCTGGTGAAATGGGCCTTCCCCTGCCTCTGCGGGGTCGGGATGGACGTTCCTCCGGTCCCGAGAGAGGGCTACCTCCTGCAAACCCCCGCCAACCTTTCCAAGGAATGGCGCGAGCATCTGCTGGAGCCGGGCACTGCTTACATCGCGGCCGGTCCCGGACAGCTCATCGACCCGGAGCTGCTGGCGGATATCGGCGTCATGGATGGCGGCGCGGACATCCCATTCGGCAAGCATCACCTGCACCCCCCGGATTCGACCCGGGACCAAACCGGCGAAGTCGCCTCCGTCTGCATGGCTCCCAGCCGCGCGCTCGGGGCCGGAACATCCCGCGTCATCGCCGAAACCGACAAAACCGTCCTCGTCGCGCAGGCCCCGGACCGTCCGCATTTTCTCTGGCAGCCGCAGTCTCCCTTCGTCCCGTGGATTTCCTACCTCGGGCAGAGCCAGTATGGGTCGCTGGCCCCCTTCATCGCGCTGGCCCGCGCCTGGCAGCAGACCGTGCGCGGCGCGGCCTCGGTCGAGGATTTTCCCTGCCATCTCCCCGCCGCCTTCCACCTGTGGCGCAGCGGCGGCCATGTCTTTGTTCTCGTGGGAAATTTGGAAACCGGGATCACCGGCGATGCCCGCTCGCCGCGGGAAATCCAGTTCACGCTCCGCAAAGATCCCCTGCGGCTCCCGGCGGCCGCCCACGTCATCGAGGAAATCCATGACGGCACCGTCGTCGGACCGCTCATGGAAAACAGCCGTGAAATCCGCTTCCGCATCCGCATCGAACCGCAGGGGTCCGGCGTGTATCGGGTGCTTGCGCGGGACCAAAATGCCTGACTTGCCTTTCACCCCAATTCCATCCCTTCCGTGTTCCCAACCAACAATCACCTATGAAAAAAACCACCATCCAAAGTGAGCGCAACCCGCTCTTCACCATCACGATCACCCTCGCCTCCTGCCTGTGCCTTCTGGGCGGGATCCCGCACGCGAACGCCGGGGAAATCCTCAACGCCGACTTTTCCAAAGGCACCGTCGAGGAGTCCGGCTGGACGCCGAAAGGCGACTGGAGCATCAAGGATTACGGTGCCGCCAAACCCGGTCTCGCGAACAGCCCGGGCCCGGTGGCGGTCTTCGCCGCAGGCGGAAAAACGGTCGGCACCCTGACCAAAAAATTCGACACGGCCAGCAACCCCTCCAGCCTGAAGCTCACTTTCGACGCGGGATTCGGGTGGGGGGCAAAAACGCACGTGCAGAGTTTTCAGGTGATGCTGCTCGACGCGGATGGCAACGGCTATGTCTTCGACGTGCATCGCGCGAACGCGACCTGGGGCGCGCAATGGGCGGTCGTGAGCGACTACGGCTACAACGAGCCTCTCCACTGGGCACCCGCCGCAGTTGACACGACCCAGGACTCCGTAATGGCTGGCGGCGGTCTGCGCGCCTTTACGATCACCCGGGACGCCGGCGGCAACTGGACGTTCGACGGCAAGGGCTGGACGGGCGGCCCGCTGAAATTCACCGACACGACGACCTCCTCGTTCAGCCAGGTGGTCTTGCGCGGATTCCCCAACACCGACGAAATCGTTTTCGGCAAGGTCAAACTCGAAGCCGGAAAATAAAACAAATCGCAACGGCAGGGATGGCTCGCCGAGCCGTCCGTCGAGAGAAGTCGACGGGCTCGGCGATCCCGCCCCACCCCAAATGAAACCATCTCCATGATCAAAATGACAAACACCCTCGCCGCCTGCCTGCTGCTGGCCGCACTGACACACCACGCCGCCGCTCAGACAGCCGCCAAGAGCGACGAATACAAGGATTTCAACCCCGGTCGGAGCACGGTCGGCAGCGAGTGGACGCAATCCATCGTCATCAAGGCCCCTGAACTCCGCTCCGAAGTGAAGGGGGATGTGAAAGTGGAATTCCAGGCCCCGGGCATGACGGTGGCCCGGGCGCTCTGCTGGCAGCAACCGACCAAGGAAAAACCCGACCCATTCGGCCACGACACCCTCATCGGATCGGAAATCCCGCTCGACGCGCAGGGCAACGGCTCCTTCGTGTTCCCGGCGGACCAGTTCCCGAACGGGCCGGTCACGGTCCGCATCCTCGCCAACAACGCCGACAGCTCGCTCAAGGACAGCCGCGAGCTGCAGCTCTTCAACAAAGGCGGAGTGGTCTGGAACCAGGGCATCCCCAAGACCGACCCGCCCGCCGCGCAGGGCATGAAGCTTGTCTTTGCCGACGACTTCGACGGGCCGCTCTCCATCTCCAAAGACGGCCAGGGGGCGAAATATTGTTCGCATAAACCCGGCGGCGGCGACTTCAGCGGCTGGCCGTTTTCGAATTTCGAGGGCCCGCTCAACCCCTTCAGCCAGGTGGGGACTTGGCTCCGCATCCACGCCTCGAAAAATCCGGACGGCAAATCCAGTTCCGGGCTCATCGCCCCGGTGAAGCTGGACTGCACGGGATTTTACGCCACGGCTCCGTTCTATATGGAATGCCGGTTCACCGCCCAGTCGGCACCCGGCACATGGCCGGCCTTTTGGTCCCTGACGAAAAATGGCACCGTGGCCGGCGTCAACAGCAAGGTTCCGGGAGACGAGCTGGACATCGTCGAAGCCTACGGCGGCGTGGGAAAGGGCAACCCCAACTCCCCGGGGTATTCCGTCACCAGCCATTTCTGGAACCAGACCGGCCCGGACGGCAAGCCGCTCCCGGTGGTTGACAAGCGGATCGAGATCAAGAAGCTCGGCGGCAAGTCCTATTGGTCCACGACCTTCCACACTTATGCCGTGAAGGTCACGGAGACCGACACCATCTATTATTTCGACGACATCGAGGTGCTGCGTCATCCCTCGGGCGCGATTTCCAAGTCGGAACCGGCCTACTTCCTCATCAACTACGCCATCGGCGGCATCAGCGGCTGGAAGATCGACCTCGAACGCGAGGGCAACGCCACCGACATGTGGGTCGATTACGTGCGCGTTTATGAAGGCGGAAAGTAGCCGACAAAGGTCACAGGGCACACTTTATGGCAAGTGGAAAACTTTTTGGAAAAAACCGGAATCCGGCTTACACTCCACCAGTGGTGAGCTTTTGAAAAATTTCCATGCCCCCCTTTGTTTTCCCGAACTGCATTGACCGCCTCCCGATTGCTTCAGCGCGAAGGAGGCGCGGTTTCAGCCTCATCGAGGTGGTGCTGGCGGTGGGGGTTTTTTCGTTTGTTGCCGTGGCGTTGATCGGCCTGTTCTCCGTGGGCCTGAGGACGAACCGCGAATCCGTCGACGAGCTGGAGGCGGCGCATGTGGCCGAGTCGCTGCTCGGCACCCGGCGGGCCTCCCCGGTCGCGGATCTCCCCGGGTTCCCGTTGCCGTCGCTCGCCTCCACCGCCAACAGCACGAACTACGTCGCCGGAGACGGGACGCCCACCAATCAAAGCGAGGCCCGTTTCGGCCTGGTTTACCGCGTGGCACCCGACACGAACGCGAAAGTTTCCCGCGTCTACCTGTGCCTCACCTGGCCGCCCCAGGCCGCCCCGACCAACGCCCGCGGACGCCTCGAGATCTCCAGCACCTTCCCGCTGCCATGAGGATTTCAAATCTCAAATTTCAAATCTCAAGTTTCCGAGCCTTCACGATCCTGGAGCTCCTGGTGGCCGTGGCGGTGCTGGCGCTGGTCCTGGTCTTCATCACCCAGGCGATCGGGGCGGTGTCGCGCACATGGAGGATCGGGGTGGCGCGCACCGACAACTTCGCCAAGGCGCGGGTCGTCCTCGGGCTGCTGGATCGGGACATCGGGTCGGCGGTCCTGCGGCGCGACCTGGGGGCCTTCGTGGACGAGGCGGGAGCCCCGGCCTGCGCCTTTTATTCGCGAATCGGGGGCCAGGCGGACCGCCGCCTCTCCCTGGTCCGCTACTCGCTCACGAATTCCACCGACGGACCCGTGCTCCAGAGGGCGGACTACGGCCTGGATTACGCGGCGAACACGCTCACGCTGGGAACCACCAATTCGCTTCCGGGCCTCAGGGATGCGGCGGGCCAGGATGTTGCCGGGGGGATCCTGCGCTTCGAGTGGCAGTTCCTCGCTGCGGACGGGACGCTGCAGCCCACTTTCCACTTCGATTACGACACGCCCGGCTCCGCCTCGAACACCCGGGCACTCGTGGTCTCGGTGCTCGTGCTCGACGACAATGCCCTGCGCCTGGCGCAACAAACCGGCAAGCTGGGCGACCTGCTCGGCAAGTTTTCCGGGACCCCGGAGGCGGGCCAGACGTATGCCCAAGTGTGGAATGCGGCCCTGGATTCCCCCGCCTTCGGCCAAAACCTCCCCGAACCCCTGAGTGCCGGAGCCAGGGTCTTCGAGCGCCATATCGCCCTGCCGTAACCCCATGAACCCTCAACCCGACAAGAGCCCGCAAAGCCGTGTTCGGTGTTCAGTGTTCAGTGGTTCAGTGTTCAGTGGTTCAGTGTTCAGTGGTTCGGTGTTCAGTGGTTCGGTGTTCAGTGTTCAGTGTTCAGTGTTCGGTGTTCGGAAAAGCGGTTCTCGGGCCGGGGGCGCGTTTGTGCAGAACCACCGGGCGCTGAAACCCCGGGGAACGAAATCCGAGCGAGCCTCGGCCCTGGTGGTCGTGCTGGCCTGCACCGTCATCCTCTCGGTCCTGCTAGTTTCCTACCTGGTCAGCATGCAGCTCGACCGGCTCTCGACCCAGAACTACAGCAACTCGCTCAAGGCGCAGGAAATCGCGCAGGGCGCGATGCAGGAAATCCTCGGCGACCTGCGCCTGGAA
>JBAYTU010000034.1:0-37518 GCA_041675465.1 Terrimicrobiaceae bacterium
CAATCGGCGGGTTGACTGCTTTTTTCATCGCCAGAGCGATAAAAAACTTTGGGCTGCTTGTCCAGAATTTGCGCCTAACTTTCTTTTTTTAAGCGGGTTGCTTTAGTCTGGGTATTGGCCCTGGGAGTTTGCGGATGCTCCTTTTTTAGAAGGAACCCAGGTCGGCCCGGAAGCCACCCAATCTCAGGTCAATCCGTAAATAATGAGCTGGCCCTCATGCAACACGCAGCAAACTTTTGCATGTTGAGAGATTTCGCCCAAAGGAAACGTCATTTCAATCAGAAGATCGCCCTCGAAGGGGATTTTTTATTCCGTGGAGACGCCTGTGAGGCCGCTACGGGAAATTTCCAGCCCGTCCCTGAGGAGACTGGATAGGAGAACATTGATTTTACTTCCTTCGACTTTATTCTGGAGTCGCACGACATCCGGGCGCCCGATGTCGAGGGCAACGCCCGAGGCATTGTTCTTCAAGGAGAAGATCCGCCATGTTCCAGCGAACGTGCCCTTGGCAATGTGGATGAGCATCCCATTTCGCACGATTCGCGGCCACTTGCCGCCGTTTTTGTCATGGAGTTCGCGAAGGCGGACGGGGACTTTGTGGAACGGGATGATGGTGGGTTCCGGGTCAAGCGCGAGGCCGTAGTTGTCGGGAATGATGAGGGCGGATTTGTTATGGATTTTCGGTTTACCGTGCTCGTCGAGGTCGTCCTTGTTGATGACGAGGGGATTTGCGGTGGCGAGGCAGCCGAGGAGGTTCCATGATTTGCGGACGGCACCGGTGACACTGCCGGGCAGCGAGGTGATGACGGGTTTCTTTTCCTGGCCGGTGTAGGCGCGTTCGAGCATCTGGGCACCGAGGCGCACGAGTTGGGAGGTCTGCGTGAGGTCGCGAGGGGTGAATTCTTTTTCGACGTAGTCGCGGAGCTGGAGCATTTCCTTGCGGCGTTTTTTGCGGCGCTTGTCGTCGTCGTGGCCTTTGAAGGTTTCGAGCGCGGCCACATCCTTGAGGAAATTCGGAAGCGTTTTGATGGAAAGTTCGGGTCTGCCCTCGACGGTCTGTCCCGCGCAATCCTCGACGAAGCGGGCCGCCGTTCGCTTGCCTTTCATTCTGTTCACCTCGGCGAAGGTGATGACGAGCGAGTCGAGGCTGTCGCTGGCGCGTTCGCTGCGGGGGATGATGTGATCCTTGTCCACCTTGCGGTGGAGCAGGTCGAATTCGTCGTAGTCCTTGCCGGTGTAGGGGCATTTCCAGCCGAGGTCTTCGGCGATGCGGGCTTTGCGGATGAGGCCGGGAGTGAGGCGGATGTTTTTTCCCGCGAAGGCTTTTTCGAGCCGGGCGGTGACACTTTTGAAATTTGCGAGACGCTGGCCAATGTCCTGTGCAACCTGCTTGGCGGTCTTCCCGGAGAGTTCGCGCAAATCGCGGTTGACCTCGATGGTCACGCGGGCGATGCGCTCGGGCTTGTCCCCGGCGTATTCCTTCAGGATGTCGCGGTGGAGGCGTTCGAGGATGAGGAGGCGGTGGCGGACGAGGTGGTTGTTCGTCTGTTCGTCGATGGCGCGCTGGAGTTGCGTGGCGCGGATGGCGTCGCTGCGGTAGAGCGGTCCGCCTTCCTCGGTGGGATGCCGATCGGTGGTGAGAACGAAGTCTGCCGCTTCCCTCATGGTCTCGCGGGAATACGGTGCCCTGCCGGTGAGAGCGTCGCAGCTTGCGGTGGCGGCGAGGATTTCCTCGCGTGTGAGGGAATTTTGTTTGCGCGTCTTCCTGGTATTCGCTGCAGAGAGGAAGGTTTCGATGGCGATATCGAGCGCTGTCGGATTTTCAGCCGAAAGACTGCCAAGCGAAATCTTCCTGCCGCGATGGAGTTTTCCGATGGCACGCTTTTGCACCGACTCGGAAAGGAGGGGAAAGAGCGTGTCCCAAGGGGCCCGGGAGATGGCCTTTCGTGCCGGATCAAGGACAATGGCCTTGTCGGCATTCGGGTGGGTGAGCATTTGGTCGATGTTGTCGGGCGCGCCGCCCGTGATCTCGCGGACGGCATCCTTGAAAAAGATATTGGGGTGGCGCGTCCGGAATCCGGTGGGCGCGGGGCGAGGTTTTCTCTTGCTGGGCGCTTGTGGAAGCCCGCACACTGGCTGGCATGGAAGTGCCCGACCAGTGCCGGATTTCGACCGATGTGCGCGTGATGTATTTCGATACGGACGCGGGCGGGGTCGTCCACAACATCGTTTACCTGCGGTTCATCGAGACGGCGCGGACGTATCTGGCGATCCAGATGGGGATGAGCTTTGCGGAGATCAAGCGCACCGGGATCCATCCGGTCGTCACGCGGACGGAGATCGATTACAGGCGGCCTGCCCGGCTGGGGGACGAGATTCGGGTGGATGGCCGGGTGGTGGAATGGAGTGGGGTCCGGTTCTGGGTCGAGTTCGAGGTGGTCCGGCCATCGGACGGGGCGCTTCTCGTCAAATGCCGGCAGGCGCTCGCCTTGGTGCAGATGCCGTCGGGTCGGCCGGTCCGCCTGCCTGACGGGTTTCCGGCGTCTCTGGCCCTGGGCGGCGGGTGAGAGGAAGTTGTTGCGGTGGTGAACCGATCCGTGGCATCCGGCCCGTGGCTTGCCGGATCTGATGAGGCATGGGCAGGGATGTCCATGCCACGTGTCGCAGCCACTGGGAAACTATCGGGCGGGGTGCGAATAAATGTTTTCGCGCGGGGAGGAGATCGTGTTTACTCCCGGGTTCTATGGAAAACGTGATGATTGTGGGCACGGGATGCGCCGGGCTGACTGCCGCCATTTATACGGCGCGGGCGAACCTCTCCCCGCTGGTTTTGGAGGGACGGATGCCGGGCGGCCAACTGACGACCACGACGGCCGTGGAGAATTTTCCCGGGTTCCCCGAGGGGATCGAGGGACCGGAGTTGATCCAGCGGATGCACCAGCAGGCGGAAAAATTCGGTGCGCGCTTCCGCTACGGGGTCGTCGAGGCGTTCGAGGCCGGGAGCCCGCACCGTGTCAAAGTGGATGACGAGTGGATCGAGACCCGCGCGCTGATCATCGCGAGCGGGGCGTCGCCCCGCTACACGGGGATCGAGGGCGAGTCTGCGTTGATCGGGCACGGGCTGACATCCTGCGCCACGTGCGACGGGGCTTTTTACAGGAATGTTCCGGTGTGTGTCGTGGGGGGAGGGGACTCGGCCTGCGAAGAGGCGACCTTCCTCACGCGGTTCGCGTCCACGGTCTATCTCATCCACCGCCGGGACACGCTGCGCGCCTCGAAAATCATGGCCGACCGCGCCCTCGCAAACCCGAAGATCAAGCCGATCTGGAACTCGGTCGTCACGGCGTTCCTCACGGACGAGGTCGGCGAAGTCTGCGGCGTGCGCCTGCGCGACACCAAGAACGGCTCCGAGAGCGGGCTCGATGTCAAATGTGTTTTTGTCGCCATCGGCCACGAGCCGAATACTCCGGCCTTCCGGGGGCTCCTGGCCACCGACGGGGATGGCTACCTCGTTCAACGGAACGGGACCGGGACAAATATTCCGGGGGTTTTTGCCGCCGGGGACGTCGCGGACCATGTCTACCGGCAGGCGATCACCGCCGCCGGGCAGGGCTGCGCCGCAGCCATCGATGCCGAGCGCTGGCTTGCCGCGAAGGAGTAAGCCCCGGCTTCGTGCAATCCACCTCTCCCCATCGCGCTTCGCGGGGTTTGAAAATCTGCGACCTCACCCAATTCTACTCTCCGGTCAGCGGCGGGGTGAGGCGCTACATCGAGCAGAAATCCGCGTTCCTGCGGGCGCACCGTCCGGATTGCGAGCATGTCATCATTGTTCCCGGCGAATCCACGGGCCGGTCCGGGGACGAAAAAGTTCGCGTCTACACCATCGCCTCCCCGCTGATCTCGCGGACATCCCGCTATCGCGCACTCACGAAACTGCATCTCATCGAGGAGGTGCTCGAACGCGAGCGCCCGGACATCATCGAATCCGGCGACCCCTACCAGGTGGCATGGAAAGCCGTGGCCTCCGGGCGGGGGCTGGATATCCCGGTGGTCGGGTTTTATCACTCGCATTTCCCCGAGGCCTACATCCGCACGGTGGCCAAGTTCTTTGGGCGGTTCGCCGTCTCGATCACCGACGATATCTGCAGGAAGTATGTCCAGGCGCTCTACAACCATTTCGAATGCACGTTCGTGCCCAGCCCGGTTCTGGCCCGCCTTCTGGGGACATGGGGGGTCGAGCGGATTCACACGGTCGACCTCGGTGTCGATTCGGGGGTGTTCGTCCCCGGCATCCCCGACCGTGCCGGAACCCGCGAACGGCTGGAGATCCCGGAATCCGCCCGGCTGCTGCTCTACGTCGGACGGCTCGCGCAGGAGAAAAATGTCCGGACGCTTTTCCAGGCGTTCGCCATCCTGCACGCGCGTTCGCCCGGGAAATACCACCTGCTTTGCGTCGGCGACGGCACGCAGCGCCCGTCTGTCGTGCAGCTCCGGGAAAAAACCGGAAGCGTCCACTGGATGCCCTACTGCACGGATCCCCGCGAACTCGCGGCGATCTACCGCGCGGCGGATCTGTTCGTGCATCCCGGCGTGCAGGAAACATTCGGCCTGGTCGCCCTCGAGAGCCAGGCGAGCGGGACCTGTGTCGTCGGCATCCGCGGGAGCTACATGGACCGGATCATTTTCAGCGACCAGCAATTGTGGGCGGCGGAAAATTCGCCCGTGGCCCTCGCCGATGCGATCGGGTCAAAATTCACCCTCGATCTCCGCGCGGCGGGGCTGAAGGCCAGCATGGAAGCCCGTGGGCGCTATTCCTGGTCCACGGTTTTCTCCCGTCTCTTCGACATCTATTCCGGTGTCGTGGACGGCTACAGCCGCTGATCCCCCAAGCGGCAGGCAGGCGTTTTTCGGGTCCGGGAATTTTGGTGGAACGGGTGGTTTGCAGGATTTATGGTGACGGCATGAAAACCCACGTCCTCTTCCCGCTGGTCCTGTTCTTTTCCGCGTCCGTGCGCGCCGACCTTGTCAAAGAGGTCCCGAAATCCGACCGCGATGAGTTGGCCGAAGGCCAGACCGTCGTCAAAAGCACGGACGTGCCCGGTGCTCCCTGGCCGCAGCTCAGCCTCTACCGGGTCGTGAATGCTTCGCCCGATGTCGTGTCCGACCTTTTTACCGACTACGGCGCGGCCCCGTCCTACACTCCAGGACTGATCCAGGCCCAGGTGATCGCCGCGAACCCGGATGGCACAAAGGATGTCCGCTACACCGTCAAGGTCCCGGTCATCCAACGCACCAGCTATGTCGTCCGGAACACCTACGAAAAACAGGGTTCGAATTTCACGGTGTCCTGGAAGCTCCTCCAGTCACCCCTGGCCAAAAGGAGCGATGGCTCGCTGCGCATCGAGCCGTATGGCGACAGTCGCACGCTCCTGTGCTACACCAACCTCTGCGTCCCCGTCACCAATCTCGTCTCCGGGCTGAAAAATCAGGCCCAGGTCGAGGCGAAAAACACCGTCCTCGCGCTGGCCACCGAGGCCGAGCGACGGGCCAACAAGGCGCAATAAGAAGCCTTGGAAGAATGCCGGTGAACGCGCCCGGGCGTTTTCTTTTGCCCTTGTTGACGGGCTAAAGTTTGACTTCGCCCGAGCTGAGGAGCGCGACAAATTTTTCCGGGTCCTGGACGGAAAGCAGTTCGTGCAGGAGGGCCTTGTCGTGGCAGAGGCGCGCGATGGCACCGACGACGCGCAGATACTCGGACTGGAAGGCGGCGGGGATGCCGGCGACAAAAACCAGGCGGACCGGTTCCGCGACGTTCTGCGAGGAGAGGCCCGCGACGGAACGGCCCGCCGCCATCACGAGGGACTGCACGGCGTTCGTCCGGGCATGGGCGATGCAAATCCCGCATGCCCCGCAGGAAATCGCTGGGGCGTTCCGCTCGGTGACCGCCAGCCGGAGGGCCCCCCAATCCGAGACGCGCGGGTCCCCGTTGAGCTTGGCGAGAACCTCCTGCACCCCGGCGGCCTGGTCGCGGGCGGCGAGCGCGAGATTGAGGTGGGAAGGGACGAGGATTTCGGAAATGGGGATCATACGTTGGTTCCCGACCACTTCAGCTTTTGGCGCAGGACTTCGCTGAACGAGCGTTCGGGAAGCATGGCGAGCGGGAGATGGCGTGCGCTTTTCGTGATGTGCAGCGAATCGCCCGGCCCCATCGCGCAGGACTCCTGGCCATCGACGTTCACGAAGACCACGTGCCGCTGCTCGGAGATTTCCACGTGGATTTCCGAGGCGTCGCTCACGACCACCGAACGGTTGGTCAGCACGTGCGGACAAATCGGCGTGATGACGAACCCCCCCGAATCCGGCATCAAAATCGGCCCGCCTGCGGACAGCGAATAGGCCGTCGAACCGGTGGGGGTGGAGACGACGAGGCCGTCCGCGTTGTATTCCGTCAGGGGGACGTCCCCCAGGCGCACGAGGATTTTCACCAGCTCGGAGCGTTCCCCCCGGCTGATGACCGCATCGTTCAGCCCGTGGAAGACGCGGGTCGTGCCGCAGGAAAGGGAGAGCCGGGCCTCGAGCAGGGGCCGGTTGCTCAATATGTAGTCGCGGTCCCGGATGCTCGCCACCGCGCGGCAAATTTCCCCGGGGCCGAGGCAGGTGAGGAAGCCGAGCGAGCCAATGTTGATGCCGAAGACCGGCGGGAGCACGCCGGGGAGTTTGTGCACGATGCGGAGGATGGTCCCGTCGCCTCCCATGACCACCAAAAGCCCGCACCGCTGCGCCAGGTCATGCACATCGAGGTCCGACGCCAGTCCGGCGAGCGGGGCCGTGCCCCTCTCGGCGAGGAACGGGACCCCGTGCCTGGCCAGCTCGGTCGCCATCGCCATGACCACGGTGGCGGCGGCGGGTTTTTCCGAGTGGGCGAGGAGTCCGATCATGGTTTCAGGTGGGCGAGGTATTCCACATTCCCATCGCGCCCGGTGATCGGGGAGGTGATGGACGCCACCCAGCGGTGCCCGGAGATGTTGATGGAAGAACGGATTTTTTCCACTGCGCGGAGGCGGAGGGGTTCCTCGCGGACGATCCCTCCGCGCCCGACCTCTGCCTTGCTGAGTTCAAACTGCGGCTTGATGAGAACAACCATGTCGGATTCCGGCGGCAGTAAGGCAAAGATGGCGGGAAAAATCAATGTCAACGAGATGAAGCTCACATCGGCGACAACCAGGGTGGGTGCCGGATCGAAGTCGCCCGGCTGGAGAAAGCGCGCGTTCAGGCCCTCCCGGACATCGACCCTGGCATCCTGCCGCAGGCGCCAATCGATCTGGCCGTGACCGACATCCACGGCAAACACTTTTGCCGCCCCGCGCTGCAACAGGCAGTCGGTGAAGCCGCCGGTCGAGGCCCCGATGTCGGCGCAGACACGTCCGGCGGGATCGACCTGGAACGCCTCGAGCGCCGCCTCGAGTTTGTGCCCGCCACGGCCCACGAATTTTTCCTTTGCGGCCAGCTCGATTTTCGCGAGGGGAGGGATCATGGTGCCCGCCTTCGTGGCCGGTCGGCCATCGACGAAAACCTGGGCGGCCATGACCGCGCGACGCGCCTTCTCGCGCGAGTCAAAAAGACCGCGCTCGACCAGCGCCACATCCAAGCGGGACTTGCCAGAACTCATGCCGTCCTGTCAGTCTGCCCGCTTCCAGGCGATCCGTAACGATTTTTTATGGCAGAAGAAAACTTGAACGCGCGCATCAGGCAAACGCTGGTTTCCAGCCTCATGCTGAAGGTGGCCCCCGGCTCGATCGGAGACGAGACCCCGCTCTTCAGCCCCGAGGGGCTGGCGCTGGACTCGATCGACGCGCTCGAGCTGGCGGTGGCCATCGAGAAGACCTTCGGGGTGGCCACGCCGAGTGCCGAGGTCGCGCGGAAGGCCTTTGTCAGCGTCAACACGATCGCCGCCCACATCAATGCCCACAAGCCATCCGCCTGAGCCGCCCGCTCTGGCGCGGATTCTGCTTCACTGGAACCAGACGCCATGAATACCGAAGATCCCCACAAGCTGCCAGTCGACCACTACATCCTCAACCAGCTCAAATTCACGCTCGCGCGCGACGCCGAGTCGGCGTCGCCGCGCGACTGGTGGATCGCGACCTCGAAGGCGGTGCAGAGCATCATCATCGAGCGGATGATCGCCACGCAGGCGGTGCACCACCACGGCAACGTCAAGCGTGTCTACTATCTCTCGCTGGAGTTCCTCATGGGGCGGCTGTTCGTCAACAGCATGTATAGCGCGGGCATATTCAAGGAGGTCCAGGCCGCTCTCGACAAGCTCGGCCTCGACCCCGACACCCTCCGCAACGCCGAGTATGACATGGGGCTCGGAAACGGCGGTCTCGGGCGCCTGGCCGCCTGCTTCCTGGATTCGCTGGCCACCCTCGACCTGCCGGCGGTCGGGTATGGCATCCACTACCAATACGGGCTTTTCAAACAGGAGTTCCGCAACGGCTACCAGGTCGAGCTCCCCGACGCGTGGATGCAATACGGCACCCCCTGGGAAATCGTCCGCCCGGAATACACCACCGAGATCCCGATCTACGGGCACGTGGAAAACATTTTTGACGACGTGGGAAACTACGTCTCGAAATGGGTGGGGTGGAAAAAGCTTCTGGGCGTCCCGTATGACATCCCGATCCCCGGATTCGGCACCCAAACGGTCAATTTCCTGAGGCTCTGGGAATCGCGCGCCTCCGAGGAATTCAACCTGGAAGCCTTCAACAGCGGCGGTTACGAGCAGGCGGTCCATGAAAAAAATGCGAGCGAGACCGTTTCGAAAGTCCTTTACCCGAACGACAAGACCGAAAGCGGAAAGGAACTGCGCCTCGTCCAGCAGTATTTTTTGGTGGCCTGTTCCCTGAGGGACATCATCCGGCGTTTCCGCAAGAACAACACCGATTGGGAGGCATTTCCCGACAAGGTGGCGGTCCAGCTCAACGACACGCACCCGGCGATCGCCATCGTGGACCTCATGCATTTGCTCCACGACGAAAACAAGCTGCCCTGGGACCGGGCCTGGAGCATCGTCACCCGCACGTTCGCCTACACGAACCACACCCTGCTGCCCGAGGCGCTCGAGAAGTGGAGCGTCGGGCTTTTCCAAAAAGTCCTCCCCGGCACCTCCAGATTATTTTTGAGATCAACAAGCGCTTCCTCGAAACCGTCGAGGCCAGATGGCCGGGGGATGTCGGGAAGAAGCGGGCGCTTTCCCTGATCGAAGAGGGGGGGAGCCAGATGGTGAGGATGGCGAACCTGTCGGTGGTGGGGAGCCACTCGGTGAACGGCGTGGCCGCCCTGCACACCCGGCTGTTGAAGAGCGAGCTTTTCCCGGATTTCGACGCCTTCTACCCCGGGAAATTCAACAACAAAACCAACGGCATCACCCCGCGGAGGTGGCTGCTGGCCTGCAACCCGCGGCTCAGCGAGCTGATCACCTCGAAGGTCGGGCACGGCTGGGAGCGGGACCTGAACAAGCTCCGCGGCCTGGAGCCCTTTGCGGACGACCCGGAGTTCCAGGGCGACTTCATGGCGGTGAAGCATGCCAACAAGGTCGGCCTCGCCAAGGTGATCCTCCGGGAATGCGGCGTGGAGGTCGATCCCTCGGCCCTCTTCGACGTGCAGATCAAGCGGCTGCACGAATACAAGCGCCAGCATCTGAACCTCCTGCACATCCTCGCCCTCTACCGGCGCATCCTCCAGAACCCCGACGCCCCGGTCACCCCGCGCGTGTTCGTCTTTGCGGCCAAGGCCGCGCCCGGATACGATCTGGCGAAGCTGATCATCAAGGCGATCAACGCGGTCGGCACCAAGATCAACTCCGACCCGAGGATCGACGGGAAGCTGAAGGTGGTTTTTCTCCCGAATTACCGGGTTTCGCTGGCGCAGAGGATCGTTCCCGCCGCCGACCTTTCCGAGCAGATCTCCACCGCCGGCAAGGAAGCTTCCGGCACCGGCAACATGAAGCTTTCCCTCAACGGGGCGCTTACGATCGGGACGTTGGACGGCGCGAATGTGGAGATCCGCGAGGAGGTCGGGGAGGAAAACATCTTTATTTTCGGAAACACGGTGGAAGAAGTGAAAGCCCTGTTCGCCAAAGGCTACAACCCCGGCGACTACTGCGGCGCGAACGACGAGTTGCGGGCGGTGGTCGATTGGGTGGGGTCGAACTATTTCACCCCGGACGAGCCGCCGGGGGTGCTCCAACCGCTGCGCGACAACCTCCTCTACCACGACCCCTTCCTTTGCCTCGCGGACTTCGCATCTTACAGCGAGGCCCAGGAAAGGGTCGCCGCGGCCTTTCTGGACAAGGCCCGCTGGGCGAAAATGGCGATCCTCAACACCGCGCGCGTCGGCAAATTTTCCAGCGACCGGACGATCTCCGAATACGCGAGGGAAATCTGGAAGCTCGATCCGGTGGCCGTCCCGTGAGCTTTTGACCGCCGATCAATTGCGGGCGAAGCCGCGCGGCGGGTCGGGTTGAGCATGAGGGGGATTTCGAACGGGCATGCTCTGGCAGTTTGTGACCTATCACTGGAGATACAGCGCCCGCAGGGCGGATTCCTCGCGGCGCACCCAATCCACGATGGTTTGATAGCCGACGCGGGGGGTGATCTGCGGTTTCCATCCGAGGGCGTCGGTGGCCTTGCGAAAGTCGCTGATCCAGATTTGAAAGTCTGCGGTGCGGGGTTCCTCGGCGAGGGATGGGGAGAGGTTTTTTCCGGTGAGATCGTTGACGATCGCGGTGGCCTCGAGCAGGGAGAGCGTGTTTTCACGACCTCCGCCGACGTTGAACACCTGGCCCTTCACGGCGTCGATGTTCCGCATCTCCAGATCGAAGAGCCGGCACGCGTCCTCGGCGAAGAGAATGTCGCGCACCTGCTTTCCCTTCCACCCGATATACTGCAGGGGAAGCTCGAAAATCGCGGCGATGGCCCACCAGGCCACCCAACCTTGGGCGCATTTCCCGAACTGGCCGGGCCCCGCGAGCACCCCGAAGCGGTTCACGACCGTGGGCACGCCGAAGGCGCGGGCCCACTCTTGGCAGATCAGGTCCGCGCAGACTTTGGAGAGGCCGTAAACGCTGTGGGCTCCCCCGTCGATGTCGAATTCCTGCGAATACCCGCAGAGGGGATCAAAGCCCCTTGTAGGCGGAATCTTCGGGGCATCCCATACCCAGCGGGTGGGCTCTTCCTTTGTCGGAAAGCCATTGACGCGGTCGGCGCTGTAAACGCGGTTCGTGCTGCAAAAAATCAGCCCCGCGTCCCGTTCGCGGGCGAACTCCAGCGCGTTGACCAGCCCGTAGGTGTTGTTGGTGAGGTCGAATGTCGGGTTGTTGTATCCGTCGATCGCGGACGGCTGGGCCGAGCAATCGAGGACAAAATCGATTCCCTTGGGAAGCGTCACGAAGTCCTCCCTGTTCCGCACGTCGCCATGAAAAAACTCAACCCCCAGGCGTTTGAATTCCGGGAGATTCAGCTCGGATCCCCGCCGGACCAGATTGTCAAAAGCATAGACGGTATGGCCCGCATCCCTGAAATACCGCACGCAATTTGCGCCGAGGAATCCGGCACCGCCAAGGATGATGAGTTTGCTCATGGGTCGTGGAATCGGGGAGGTTCGCAAAGAATTTCGGGCGGGGCAATCCATTACCGAGAGCCCCAAATCCGCGGGCACGCCAACGATGGGAGGGCGAACCTCCGTGTGAGCCCATTTATTACGGCTCAGACGGAGCTTCGCCCTCTCTCGCGTTATCGACATGTCGTCGAACCGCTCCCATCTCATTTCTTGCCCGCGGATTTGGGGAGAGAATCATCCAGGGTTGAAGCATCTTAGAAATCCGGTTAGCGTGCCTCCCGTTCGTCCCAACGCCCATGCCTCTCTCTCCCATACGGATCGGAATTGTCGGTGCCGGGTCGATCGTGAGGCAGCGGCACCTTCCCGGGCTTCGCCGGATCGACGGCGTCCGGGTGGTCGCGGTCTCGAACTCCACACCTGCCAGCTCCGAAAAATTCCTCTCGGAAGAAGGGCTCGATGCCAGGGGCATCGGGAGTTGGGAGGAACTCGTGGGCGCCCCCGATGTGGATGCCGTGTGGATCGGCACCCACCCGGACCTGCACGAACCGGTCACGGTTGCCGCGCTCCAGGCCGGGAAGCACGTGTTCTGCCAGGCCAGGATGGCGCGCGATTTGCCGGAGGCCCGGCGGATGCTGGCTGCGGCGAGGATTTCTCCCGGCCTTGTCACGATGTTGTGCCCCCCGCCCTACGGCCTGCGCCAAGACGCATTCGTCAGGGAACTGGTTGCCGACAAGGTCGTGGGCGATATCGGGCACCTCCATCTGGAAAGCCTGAACGGCAGCTTCCTGGATTCTGCCGCCCCGGCGCACTGGAGGCAACGCAAGGAAGCGAGCGGAAGGAATGTCATGACCCTCGGAATCTACACCGAAATCCTGCAGAGGTGGTTCGGGAGGATCGAGTGGGTGGAGGCCTCGGGGCGGATCGCGGTTCCGGTGCGGCAGGGGTATCGCGTGGAAACTCCCGAAGAGCTCGAGGTCGTCGCCCACTTCGCGACGGGCCTCCCCGCAAAGTGGAATTTCAGCAACATCCACGAGGGGCCCCCGTCGGATGCGCTGGCGCTGCGCGGGAGCGGCGGCACGCTGCGGGTCGACTTTCTCACCGAGGAAATCCGTTTGGAAAAGGACGGGGGATTTTCCCTGCTGGAGACACCGGTCCCGCTCAGCAGGCCGTGGCGTGTCGAACGGGATTTCATCGGGGCGGTGCAAAATCCGGACGCCCCCAGGCCGCGCCCGACATTCGAGGACGGGGTGGCCTACATGGAAGTCGTCCATGCGGTTGAGGACGCCCGCCTCTCCGGCTCGCGGGTGAGCGTCGGGGAGATGCGGTAATCAGCGCCTGTTCACGGGAAGCGGAAACCTGGTGCCGACGTTCTTTCCGTCCAGCGCGGCGGCGATCTGGCCGGGTTTCCGGCCATCGAGGATCGAGCAGGGGATCCCGGACCCGACGGCGAGTTTCACGGCCTCGAGTTTCGTCTTCATGCCGCCGACCGATTCGGCCCCTTTGTCCGGACGGACAAGGCGCGAGGCGGCGGCGATGTCCCTCACCTCGGGAACGCGCTTTCCGTGCGCGTCCTGAAGCCCGTCCACGCTTGTCAGGATGACCAGGTGATCTGCCCGGACAAGCTGGGCGACCTCGGCGGACAGCCGGTCGTTGTCGCCGAACCGCAATTCCTCGACCGCGACCGAATCGTTTTCATTGACGACCGGAACCACCGGGCCGGAAGACAGGAGGCGGTCGAGAGTGTTGCGGGCATTTGTGCGGCGCATCCGGCTGTCGATGTCGCCGTGGGTGAGAAGGAGCTGGGCGACCCGCAAACCGTGCGCGCGGAAGGACGCCGCGTAGAGCCGCATCAATTCCGGCTGTCCGGCGGCCGCGCAAGCCTGTTTGCCGGGGAGATCGTCCGGACGGCCCGCGAGCCCCAGGACCCGCACTCCGGCGGCGATGGCCGCGCTGCTGACGAGGATGCAGGACGTCCCGGACTTGTGGAGGTCCGCCACTTCCCGTGCGATGCGGCGGAATTGCGCGCCTTCGAGGGCGCGACCGCTTCGCGACAGCACCCCGGTTCCCAGTTTGATGACAAGGCGTTTCATTTATTTCGTGGCGATCATTTCCAAAAACCCGCTCTCCAGGGCGAGCCCTTCCTGCACGTTTCTCGCCAGCAGATCGCGGGTGCGGTCCAGGGCCGCCAGCCGCCTGAGGAGCACTTCCGGCGGATGGGATTTCGCGAGGCCGACAATGGGTGCAGGGCAGGGCTCGGACGGCAGGTGATGGTGCCGGAGCGCGGCGGCGAGAACCTCTCCTGCCGCATGGAGGAGGGTCTCCCGCTCACGGATCACCGCCGCTTCCGCCTGGGCCTTGATTTGATCCTCGCGAGACTCTTCCCACTTGGAGTCCGCAGATTCGCGGTAGTGTTTGATCTGCTGCTTCAGCTCGCCTTCGAGCTCGTTTGTGACCTTCTCGCGAATCGCGGCGGTGGCCTTTTGAAAAGTCCGCGTGAAGCGCATTCCTGCGGCGATATCGCCCCCCCCGGGCTGCGACAGGGCCTTCACCAGCGCCACGGCCACGGAATGTTCCCCCTCGCCTTGGGCGGCGGGGCCGGGCGCGCGCAACGGCACGGCGATACATCGGGAAATGATGGTGTCCATGATCGCGTCGGGCAGCGAAGTCGCGAGAAAAATATGGCAGCCTGGCGGGGGCTCTTCGAGGGTCTTGAGAAACGCGTTGGCCGCCTGCGGTTGCAGGCGGTCGGCGTCGCGGATCACCGCCACTTTCGTGCTCCCCTGCATCGGCTTCATCTGGATCGCCTGGTCCATGGAACGCATCTGCTCGATCACGATCCGCCGGGATTTCGATTCCGGGGCCACGCTGTGATAATCCGGATGCGACAACGCCCTGTCCGCCGTGACGCCGAGAACCAGGCCGGCCATCCGCGCGCCCAGCCACTCTTTTCCGGAACCGGCGGGCCCGGCCAGCAGGTAGGCATGCGCGAGCCTCCCCGCGTTCCATGCGGTGGTCAGCCGTTCCAATGCGTTCTCTTTCAGCAAGGCCATCGAGCCGCCCATCTTCACGCGACTGCCAATTCAAGTCGATGGGATTTTTGCTTCTCGCCTTCGACAAACGCCAGCGCGAGCTTGCCAAGGTGGCAGGCTTGGAGGTGAAGCCGTGACCCGCAGCCCCCTGCGACTTTGGCGGATGGCATGTGGCTTCCCGACAACGGGCCGGGTCTGCCGGAGGACGGGTTTTCGGGTCCGGCAACAAGGTGGCCGGACTTATTCGGGGAGAGGCGGGACGTAGTTCTCGGGGCCACCATGCTGTTTCCAGCCGCGGATGACCTGTATCATGGGGAATATCGCCGAGGCCGCGAACACGGTCGTCCAGAGAAAGGCCACCCGGTAATCGTTGTGGACGAGATCCATGAGCAGGCCGATCAGGAAGTTGCCTGCGATCATGCCGCCGCATCCGAAGACGTTCAGC
This sequence comes from Terrimicrobiaceae bacterium, assembly GCA_041675465.1. Classification (GTDB taxonomy): domain Bacteria; phylum Verrucomicrobiota; class Verrucomicrobiia; order Chthoniobacterales; family Terrimicrobiaceae; genus QYQL01. The sequence goes on from JBAYTU010000034.1 coordinate 15,097, forward strand.
CCGCTGGAAAACTGGCCGAATTTTGCTGTCGGAAACAAAAGCATCGACGTGGCCATGCTGCCCAGAGCCCACGCCACGGACGGGAAGGTGAGCAACAGCGAATAGATCAGGTAGGTATTGCTGCTGCTCACGGCCAGATATGCCAGGATCGGGCAGAGACAGAGCCCGGCGATCGACCACAATGTGACCCTCATCGGGGAAATGCGGTCGCACAGCCAGCCGACCGGGAAGAACACGAGCGCCGAAAGGACCGCCGTCCACGAAAAGATATGCCCCATCCCGTCCATCGTGATGCCGAGCGTTTCCTTCATGAACAGCGTCGTGAAGTTGCCGGCGCAATTGAGGGCCGCAATGACGAGGAGGTAGACGAGGAAGAACCGGCGGTAGAGCGGGACCTGCAGGCAATCGCGGAAGTAAACGGCGAAGGTCTTCAGGACGCCCGGATTTTTTTTCTCCGGCGGCGGGTAGTCCCCTTCCTTCACGCGAAAGCACATCACGAGAAACACGACGAGGTAAAACAGGCCGACGGCCAGGAAGATCTCTTTGCGGTGGGTCAAAAGATGCGGGAAGACATACCAGAGGAAAATCACGGAACTGACGGTTCCCACGATGCGGAACCACGCGAGGAACCGAGCCATCACCTCCAGGGGAACGACGTCGCGGATCAGCCAGTTGTAGGCGTTCACCAAGACCATGTTGAAGAAATGGAAGCTGACGACGAACGTGCTGAGCAGGCCGAGAACGAGGCCTCCCCGGCTCACCGTCTCGGGCAGGTGAGACGCGAAACGCCGGAAAACCCAGCCGCCGATTTCCGGGGCCAGGCCGATCAGGATGAGCGTGCCGACAACCAGGGGGGTGATCACGCAGAGGAACGGGATGCGCCGTCCGATCCGGCTGCGGAAATTGTCGCTCCAACGGCTGATGCCGGGGAGGAACAACACGTTGACCAGCCCGGCAAAGCTGCCGCTCATGATGCCGATCAGGGTGTTGGAAGCGTCGAGTTCCTTGAGATAGATCGGGAGGAAACGCGCGAAGACCGACTCGAAGAACGAAAACGCAAAATCCCCCCAGAGCAGCCAGAGCGAAAGGACGAAGAGCCCCCGCCTGGTGTAGGTGAGCGTTCCGGCATGATGATGGGGAGGATGCGAGTGAGGGTTCATTTTTTTTTGATGGGCCTGCCGGGCGGAATCCAATCACCGATCCGCCCGGTGATCACGCCCGGATTGCAGCCGGCTTTGATGGGGCGGCCCTGGCGGTTGCCTGTTGGCATGGACAGGCGCGCGTTGGAATTCAATATCTTCCAAGCTCCTTCGCGCAGGCGACGAGGGCGGCGATGTTTTCCGGAGGGGTTCCGGGTGGGATGGCGCAACCGGAACTCAGGATGAACTGCCCGCCGGGTTTCCAGGCCCGGATCAGTTCCTCCGTGGCGGCGCGCACCTGCGGGACCGTCCCGCGTCCGATGACGCCGCTGGGATCGATGTTTCCGGACAGGACATGCCCGGCACCCGCTGCGGTCTTGGCGCGGGCGGCATCGGTCTTGTAATCCAGCTCGAACCCGCACCACGGATACTCGGCGAACTGCTCCACGATCGACGAGGTGTTGCCGCAGACGTGGATCAAGGTAAAAATCCCATCCGCTGCAAGATCCTTCACCAGACGTTCCTGATACGGGCGCGCGAACCGCTCGAACATCAATGGGGAGATGACATCGGGGCCCGAGGAGCTGTCGCCGAGCGAGGTGAAATGGGCTCCGGCCTGGTGCAGCGCCCGGTGGACGGCCAGGTGGCTGCGGTAGCAGACATCCAGCAACGCATGGACTCCCTCGCGGGATTCTTCATCCGTCAGGTCCATCAAAAAGTCCTCCATTCCCCGCAGGAGCCCTGCGAGAGAAAACGCGCACTGGTCCGCATTGGCGCGGATGCTGACCTCATCGCCCGCCTCGCGCGCCAGGATCCGCACGGCCTCGACGAGGACGGGGATCCGCCCGTCCTTGAGCGGGTCGACCGCCCGCAGATGCCCGATTTGCGCGATGTCCCGGAGAGCGGGCTCCGCGATGTGGCCGGGGGCTCCTGGGGCGGCATCGCGCCGGGCACCCATCGCCTCGGCGATCATCGTCGTGTCAAGGTCGAGGAAAATGCAGTCGTGTCCGTATTTTTCGACAGCCTGCAGATGCGCCTTGGCCGCGCACGCCGGATCGCCCAGATAGTCCTCCAGCCGCATCCCCGCCTCCTCGACGGCCGGAAGGAAATTATGCAGGCACACCGGCACCCGATCGGGGATCTCCCCCCGGATCACCGCATCGACACGTTGTTTGGAATTCATGTTTTTGTGATTGGAAAAGCGTTGGCCGGAATCGTTCTGGTCATGGGTGGCATCCGCCGCCGGTCTTCTCCGGGCCGCGGATTATTGGCCGCAGCCCCGGCAATGGCGGGAGGCTCCACGATCGAAGCGGGCAGGGATCATGGATTCACAGGCCGAGCTTGTCCAGATTCGAACGGAGACGCCGGAGTGCCCCGATGAATTTCCCGTGGATGAGGCCGTGTTTGTCCGGCCCGACATCCAGGAGGAAATTGGTGCCCCGGCTGACTGCGGCGAGATACATGCCGAGCAGCTCCTCGTCGCTGCGCGGCGCGTCATCCTCCGTGAAAAACCATTCCCTGCCGATGGGATCGCAGGTCTCGCCGGGCAGATAATATTTCCTCCCCTCGACCTCGCGCCATTTGACGTGCCCGGTGTGGCTGTTGGGCAGGAAGCGCTCGATGGAGACAAGGTCCGTCGGCCAGGCGTAGTGGACGCGAAGATCCGAACCGTCGCCGATGCCGTGGTTCATCATGATCACCGCTTCCGGCTGCCATTGCGCGATCTGCCGGTAAAGGTCGTTCCTGCATCCTCTCGGCAGCAAGCCGGGGATGTCGATCCAGACCTCGGCGATCTTTCCGTATTGCGTGAGGAGTTCCCCAAGCTGGGCCGATTGGAAATCCTGATACTCCCTCGTCGTATAGACCTCCCGGAGCTGCGAGACGCAGTCGAACTTCCGGTCGGGATAAAGCCGCATGTAATCCGAAGGTGTCAGCGATCCAAACCGGTGGTGGTTGTCCCAGGAGCAGTAATAAAGTCCGGGCAGCACCCCGCGTTTTTCGCAAGCTTTGACAAAAGCCTCGACGACGTCGGCTGTGTGGCCGCTCGTGCCGACATGATAGTCGGTGAGTTTTGTGGGCCAGAGACAATGGCCCGCGACATGTTTGGCCGTGAGGACGGCGTATTTCATGCCCGCGTCGCGCGCCACGCAGACCCACTGGTCCACGTCCAGTCGATCGGGGGCGTATTGCGTGGAAGGCTGGGTTCCGGAGGGCAGTTCCTCGCCGGTAAACGTGCTCATTCCGAAATGGATGAACAGGCCGAATTTCAATGCCTCCCATCGTTGAAGTTGATCGAGGCTGAGGCGTTGGGTGCCGGTTTCCGTATCGGTTTCGGTGTTTTTCATTTCGCAGAGATCCAAAGTCAGTCGGTGTGAAAAACCTCCTCCATGTCCGCCCACCATTCGCCCTCGGCGCGGTCGGGAAGCGGCTCCTGGCACGGTTTGCAGAGCGCCCACCATTCCTGGGTTTTCGGATCGGATGCCATGCGGGCCGAGTCGGCGGCCATGTCCGTCCCAGTGTATTCGAAGTAGCTGAAAAGGTAGTGGTTCCCGTCCGGCAGCCTGCGGAGATAGATCGAGTAATTGCGGATGTGGCAGCCCTTGATCTTCGCGAGGATCTCCGGCCATGCGGCCGCGTGCAGCCGCTTGTATTCCTCGAGTTTTTCCGGGCGCAACCCGATCACGGATCCGTGGCGTTTCATGGGTATTGGGATGTCTGATGGGGGAGGGGAATGGCAGCGCTCATCCGGGCTAGTGTCGTCCGCCCAACGGGTTGACGATCATGTTGTGGATAAATATGTCATCTGCTTGGCGGGCAACATCAGGTTTCGTTCGCCGCCTCGAAGAGCGCGCGGATGTTTTTCGGCGGAATGTCGGGCAGGATGGCTTCGTGGCTCGGCGAGATGACCAGGCCGGTTGGAAAGAGCCGACGGAGTCTGCGCACGCAGGCTTTCACCCCGTCAGGTGTTCCGTTGACAAGCAGGTTCTGGGCGTCCACCCCACCGCAGAACGACGCGGATTTCCCGAAATCCCGCGCCAGCCCGCCCGCGTCCATGCCGGTGGCCAGAGCCTGGATCGGATGGATCGCGTCCACCCCGATTTCAATCAGGTCGGGGATGATTTCCCGGATTGCGCCGCACGAATGGTGGATGACTTTCAGCCCGTGGGATTTCGCCTGGTCCACGAGGGCCTTCGTGCCGGGCAGGACAAATTCTTTGATGAGTTCCCGCGAGAGCATGAGCGAGGATTGGCTGCCAAAGTCGTTGCCGATGAGCACGGCATCGAGCGCATTTCCCGCCGCGGCGTAGAAGATGCCGTTCGCCTTGAGGTAGAATTGCGTGATCCGGTCGATCACCGCGCGAAAGATCTCCGGCTCGGACATCATGTTCATCAATGCGGTCTCCATCCCAAAGGCGGCGCAGGCATCCTGAAAGTGGGCCGACCAAACGACGCCCAAAACGGCGTGGTCGCCCGGCGCCCGCCCCACGACGGCCCGGCACTCCGCAGGGTCGATGTGCATTGCGGGATCCGGCCACGGGAAATCCTCCACGGCGGCGGGATCGGTGACTTCCTCGAAATAGCCTGGCGAGTTCAGCGTGCGCTCCTCGTTTACGACATGCCCTTTTTTGGAAAAATCGAAAGCCATGTAAATCGCGTCGGAGAACGGGGAATGGTAGGGGAGTTCCACCGGCCAGACATCATCGCCGATGGCCGCCTTCAAACCCGCCAGATCGGACGCCCCGAAATGTTCGAGCAGCGCCGGGATGGCGGAAGCTGCCGGGATGCCCAGCCACGAGGCGGGACGGTCCGCCGGTTTGCGTTCGAGAGTCGCGTGGAAGCGTTCTTTTTTTGTCATGCCATTGGCCCCGCACGATGGGGTTCCGGGGTGTGAAAGAGTGATCACGCCGCAACGGTTACTCTTTTGTTGCAGCGCTCGTCTATCTCTGAAACTTTCATAAATATGTCCGATCCGATCAATGTGCGAGTGAATCGAGGTGCCTACGACCGGCCGTTTTCCGGCGTGGGGATCGAGTTCGACCCGCTGGGGGTCAGCCCGAGGCACCCGGAGATTTCCCTGCATGAGACAGGGTTTCTGGAAGCCGGCACCCGCTGGGATTTTCCCGGCGTATTCAGCCCGTTCTGGCGTTTCTACTACAACGCATCCCGCGGCCATCGCGTGGTTTTCAACGGGCGGGTGGTGGAATTGGTGCCGGGCATCATCACGCTCATTCCTCCCCACTGTCTTTTCCATTGCCAGGGGGAGGGCCCGGTGTCGGCGTTCTGGATGGCTTTCAGCTTCACGCGCAGGCTTGGCGGGGATGTCGTCCCCCCGGTCCTGCTCGAGGCGCGGGAGACCGAGATGTGTTTGATCCGCGACTTGAGGGAGCTTATCCTATCCGATCAGGATTTGCGTCCGAATGAGGTCATCCACCAGAACAGTGTCGCCCTGCTGCTGGTCACCCTTTCCCGGCCCGAACTGGTCTGGCAGGCGGCGATTCCAAAGAACCTGTGCAGACTGCTCGATCACATTGAGAATCAACTCGACACCAAGCTGTCCATGCGGGAATTGGCGCGGCGGGCCGGAATGAGCCCGGCCAGCTTCAACCGGACATTCAAAAGCCATCTCGGCACATCCCCCGCGCGGTATGTGAGCGAAATGCGGGTGCGCGAGGCCGCGCGTTTGATGCTCCAAAGCGAAGGGACCATCGATGAGATCGCCGAGAAAACCGGCTTCCCGAACCGCGCGTATTTCAGCCGGGTTTTCAAGCAGATCACAGGGGGGGCACCCGCCACATTCCGCCGGACTCACCAAACGATCTGAGGTGGGGCGGGATCGCCGAGCCCGCCGACTTCTCGACTGAAATTGTGGCATGGGCATCCTGACAATATTGGGCGGGACGCCCCGTGCCCGTGCGCTGCGAACGGTATTGCTCCTAAGCGGCGCGCCAACGACCGCCCTTGTCTTTTTCAAGCGGAAACGTCCGGATCGCTTCCGGTTCGAGCCTGGCGAGTTTGATCCGTTCCTTTCCCAATCGCACCGTGGCTGCGGCCGGTTTTGTCCCCCTGTTTTGGAGCCGGATGCGCAGGCGGTCCGGCGCGGTCTGTTCGAGGGAGAGCAGGCGCAGCGAAGCGGGGCTGATGCCCGCCAGGCTCCCTTCGCGTTTCCACGGCCCCTTCGTGGCAGGAGCGGTGGCTGCGACCGGCGGGAAAAGCAGCGCGTCGGAAACGGCATCCGGGTCGGCATTTTCCCCGAAGAGGCAGAACTGGAACTTCAGTTCGCCGCAATCGGTCGCCGGTTCCCACATGTTTTCTTCCGGGGAGGTTTTCACGTCGTTCGCGTAGCGGCTGGCCCGGGCGAGGGTGACGGAAAGTTCCGTCGGCGTGGCGTCGAAGTCGCCCAGCACGTCGCTGGCGAACCCGAGTGTGCGTTTTCCGTCGGTGCGCGTGACCCATCGCCCGCCGGGCACATGGCCTCTGGCATCGCGGACGGTGGTGGCGCCGGGCACATCGTAGACGAGTTCCCCGCGGCACGGGAGGACGAGCTTGAGCCGGGCGCTGCGCTCGTTCCAGAGCAGGCGGCCCTCGACGCTCAAGCACGGCGAGCCGGACAGGGAAAAGGTGAGGTCCAACCAGGAATTGTTCCCCTGCCAGCGCGTCCACAGGCGGGCGCGCAGCGGGCCGGACTCGATGATTTCGTGGTGCCGGAGCGCCCACATTTCACGCATCTCATCGAGGACGAAGGAACTCATTTCCTCCTCCATGCCGCCCCAGGATCCCCACGGGTCTTCATAGACGGAAAGCCCAAAGTCCCGCTTCGCCAAAAAGAAATTCGCGCCGTTGCGGCGGATGGCCAGCGAGCCGCCCTTGACCCCGACGTTCCACTCGTGGTTGGCGATTTCCGCCTTGGTTCCGCGCCGGACGCGGCAGACCGGCGGAACGGGCGATGCCTCGCTCTTGCTGTCGCGCAACCCGAGCCGGACGGACGTCCAGCCGAGGGCGGGGATTTCCAGGGGAACGACGACACGCGCCCGCCACGGCAGATCCCGCATCGAGGTGTGCTCGGTTTGAACGCGTTGAAAGGGGAGCGGCTTTCCATCGTGGCCATAAACGGCGACGGGCCATTCGGCGACCCGGTTTTGAAAAGCCCAATCGGGGCGGTAATCCAGCGAGGCTTCCAATTCGACCTGCCCCTGAAACGTCCGGGGCAGGGGGTTCCAGACGAGAAGGGGGACATCCGTCGGCAGGTCCTCTCCCCGGGCGGGCGGGACGGTCGTGTCGATCTTGTCGGCGAGCCGGTTCAAGGCCGCGAAGCGAACCTCCTGCGCGCGGTGCAGGGCCAGCCCGTTCCAGGCGGTCTGCTCGTCGAACGCCCGCTCGATGCTCGATCCGGGCAGGATGTCGTGGAAGGCATTGAACGCGATGGACGCCCAGGCGTCGCCGAGATCCGGCAGCGGGTCGCCTGTCGCAGCCCCGACGATCGAACGCGTGATCTCAGCACCGGCCACCAGAGCCTCCGCCTTGCGGTAAAGGCTCTTGAATTTTTGCACCGAAGAATAACACCCGCGCAGGCAGTAGCCGAATTCCCCACGCACGGACGGGATCGTCGGGCCGGAAGCCGAGGCGACCTCCTGGCGGAGGGCGTCGAAAAATCCGTGCAGCGTGCTGAATCGGACTTCCACCTCGGGATGCTGCCCGCGCCAGGCGCGGATTTCCTTCAAGTGCCGTCGCGAGGGGCCGCCACCGTGGTTGCCGAGGCCGAAAAGCACTCCGACGTGGGTGAGTCCGCCCGCCCGCGCGCCGCGCAGGGTGTCGTCCAGCACCGTGATCATCGCGTTGCGCTCGCAGCAATACCACATCCAGTGCTGCCGGTAACACAAGATCCGGTTCGTTTCCGCAGATTCCCACCAGAATGCGGGTTCGGCCATCGGAAACTGACTGCGCTGCGGGCGCGTGAAGGCGAAGCCCGTCATCCCGAACGCCGCGAGGATGTTGGGAAATCCCGCGCTGTGCCCGAACGAATCCGCCTGCCACGCAACCGTGGGCCTGACGCCCAGGTTTTTTTGAAAATAATCGAGCCCGCGCTCGAATTCGCGGCAGATCGTTTCCGTCGAGGCGAGGTTGGTGTCCGGCTGGACGACGGTGCCGCCCACGACATCCCATCGGCCGTCCCCGACGCGCTCGAGAATCCGGCGGAACAGGGCGGGATCCGTCTTTTGGATGTGCTCGTAAATGGAGGATTCGCCCCGCATGAAGGTGAGTTCCGGAAATTCGTCCATCAGGTCGAGAACCGTCCGGACCGTGATGCGCCCCTCGTTGAGCCCTTCCCGCCAGTCCCAGAGCCAGACGGGATCGAGGTGGGCGTTGGGGAGCAGGTGGAAAATCAGTTGTCGGGATGCGGGCATGGTTGCGGGGAAAGGTTGAATGGGAAAGAACCCCCGGGGGCGCAAGCGCGCGGGGGCTCTTTCGAGGGGGCGGATCGTTTCACCTCCGGAACCCGAGGTCAAAACATTTTTGTTTCATAGTGAAATTTATTTGAGGGATCCGGAAGCCGGGCGCAGTGCCTCTTCCAGCATCAGGCAAAGGCAGTGGTAAACGGGGAGATGGAATTCCTGCACCAAATACGTTTCGGTCGCGGGCACGGCGATGCAAACGTCGGCCAGTTCCCGGAGTCGCCCGCCGGTTTCCCCGGTCATGGCCAGGACGCGGATGTCCTTCGCGCGGGCCGCCCGGGCCGCATGGCACACGTTGGCCGAGTTGCCCGATGTGCTGATGGCCACCAGCACATCTCCGCCGTTTCCCAGCCCCCAGGCGAGCTGCGCGAAAACAAAATCCGGATCGACGTCGTTGGCGAAGGCGGTCGCCAGGGAAGGAAAGCCCGTGAGCGGAATGGCCGGGAGCGCCCATTGGAGTTTTCCGGCCAGATCGTCCGGGAGGCCGACGCGGACGGCGGGCGGGAGAGGCCGGGGATCCACGAATCCTTTGAGCAATTCCCCCGCCCAGTGCTCGGCGTCCGCAGCGCTGCCGCCGTTTCCGCACAGCAACAGCTTCCGGCCCGAGAGGAATGCCTGCCTCATCATTTCGAAGGCAGCTGAGACGTCGGGGATGTTGGCGGCCAGCGCCGGCTGGCGCCGGATGAGGTTTTCAATGTGGTTTGTCATGGGTCATGGGGATGGTGGTTGGAAGGCCGCCCGCCCGCAAAAACGCAGGGCGCGATGGCCGAGAGGTCCTGGAGACGGTCGCCCAATTCGGAAGGGAGGATCCGGGTGCGGGCACCGTTTTGGGGCAGCACTTCCCGCACGAACTCCTCGCGCACACGATCCATCCAGAAATCCGGGAGGTAACGGGCGAGCGAGCCGATGAGGATCACCTGGGGGCTGAACAAATCGCCGAGCAGCGCGCAGGTGCGGCCCATCCCGCGCGCCGAAGCGAGCAGGACATTTTTGGCGAGATCGTTCCCTTGGCGCGACTGTTCCGCAATCTCTTTGGCAGAGACCGTCTTCGGGTAGACTGACGGAAACATTTCGTGGGCCAGGAGCGCGAGGCCCGTGCCCGAGCAGTAGGCCTCGACGGACCCCGCCTTCCCGTAAAGCACGGGGCCGGTCTCCGACAGGCGGATATGGCCGATTTCCGCAGTCTGCCCCGACGGCCCGCGAAGGATTTTTCCGCCGATCATGATGCCGGCCCCGCACCCGGTCCCCGCCGTGAGGTAGGCGGCGTGGGAGACGGCGCGCGCTCCGCCCCACAAATGCTCCGCCAGCAGGCAGGCGGCTGCGTCGTGTTCGACGACAACCGGCAACCCGCATTCCGCGCGCAACAGATCGAGGAGCGGAATGTCGTCCCACCCGGGCAAATGCGGGGGCGAATGGATGATGCCCTTGTTTGGGTCCAGGGGCCCGCCGACGCTGACGCCCACGGCGGAAAATTCCCCGTAGCGTTCCTTCAAGGCCCCCAGGTTCGCGAGAAAATCCCCCCGCATGGCTTCGGGGCCTTTGGACGTTTCCGAGGGCCAGGTTCTCCTCGCGAGAATCTCCCCCCCGCATGTCCCGACGACCGCCGAGGATTTCGTTCCTCCAATATCCCAGCCGATGAAGCGGTCCGATTTCAAAGCGCGCGAGTCCCGAAAATCAACCGCCCGCCCGCACCAGGGGGGACCTGCCGCAGCCGCAGCCGCTGCAGGAGCTTTTTTCCGACCGGGGTTTGCGGCAATGGGTCACGGCGCGCCGGAGAAGGGAGAAAGCGGCGGCGAGCAGGACGGCGGTGACGGCGATTTGTTCCGGGATCATCATGGGTTCAGAGTCGGCTCCCGATCTGGTAGATCAACACGGCAGCCAACCAGGCAATAAAGGTCATGGTGGAAAAAGATGCAATCGCCCATTTCCAGTTCAATTCCTTGGCGATGACGGCGACCGTGGCCCCGCACTGCATGCAAAGCGCGAAGAAGACCATCAGGCCGATGACGACCGGCAGCGTGTAAACCGGCTGCCCTTTCCTCGGGCCTTCGCGCCATTTTTCCTGGGCGATGATCGAGCGAAGGTCGTCCGATCCCTCGTCCACGTCGGCCCCGAGGTTGTAGATGATCCCCAGCGTCGCGATGATGACTTCGCGGGCGGGGAAGCTCGAGAGCACGCCGACCGTGATTTTCCAATCGAACCCGGCCGGATCGAAAACCGGCTGCACGGATTTCCCGAACCGCCCGAGATAGCTTTGCTCGATGTAGGCCCCCTCGATCCGGTGTCCCAATTTTTTGGAGAGTTCGGAATCCGGATCCTTCAATTCCGAGGATAATATTTCGGGAGCCACGGTCGAAGACTTTTCGGCGGCAAAGGCCGCCCGGGTTTTGTTCGCCACCTCTTCCGGGCGGGGAAAATACAGCAGTGCCCAGACGATGATCGAGATCGAGAGGATGACCGTCCCCGCCTGCACCAAAAACGCGCGGCCGCGCTCCCACATGCGGATGACGACGTTCCGGAGCGCCGGGACCCGGTAGCCGGGCATTTCGAGGATGAACGGCTGGGCCTTGATCTTGAGGATGAAGCGGTTCATGAACCACGCGAGAGGCATGGCCACGGCCACCCCGACGAAGTGCATCAAAAAAAGAGCGCAGCCTGCGGCGAATGGCCCGTAAACCGGCTCCACAAAAGCCCCGATGAGCAGCACGTAGACCGGCAACCTCGCGGAACAGCTCATGAAAGGGGTCATGAGAATCGTGGTGAGCCTCGCCTTCGGGTCTTCGAGCGTCCTTGCGGCCATGACCCCGGGAATGGCACAGGCGTAACCAGACAGCAGGGGGACGAAGCTTTTCCCGTTGAGCCCGCACCACCCGAAGAGCTTGTCCATGAGAAACGCGGCGCGCGCCAGATAGCCGGTGTCCTCCAAAACCGCGATGAACAGGAAAAGCAGGAGAATCTGCGGCAGAAAAACCAAAACCGCCCCCACGCCGGCAATGATGCCGTCGGAGATCAGGCTCTGGAGCACGGGGGTTCCCTCGAGCAACGGGGAAACCGCGCCCTGAACCCATTTGGTCCCGGCTTCGATCAGGTCCATCACCGGGCCGGCCCACGCATAGAGGCTCTCAAAAACGACATACATCACCGCAAAAAATATCAGGGTTCCCCAAAACCGGTTGAGCAGGAGCGCATCCACGGAGTCCCCGGTGCGCGCGACCATGCCATCGCCCTCGATCACCCCCTCGAGCAGCGCTTCGATGTGCCGGTAATGAAGGACAGGCTCTGCGGAGGCCGGATTCATGCCGTGCGAGCGGATTTTTTCGCGGGCGGCTTTCAGCAGGGGCTTCAATTCCGCCCGGTGGCCGACCTTGTCAGCGAACGCGCTGTCGGAGTCGAAAACCATCCGGAGAGCTTCCGGAGAGGTGGTCTCGACGCCGGCCTGCACGAGCCCGTTTCGCACGATGTCCCTGGCCCCGTCAATGAATTCAGGCCAGAGGATTCGCGGGATCCGCCTCGGTTCGCCCAGCGAATGCGAGATCGCTTTTTTCAGATCCGCCAATCCTCCGCCGTGTTTGGCGACCGTGGTGATGACCGGCACCCCGAGTCGGTCGGCGAGAAGCGCGGTGTTGATCCGGAGCCCGTTCCGCTTCACCGCGTCCCATTGGTTGAGGACGACGAGCATCGGAATTTCCAGTTCGGCGGCCTGGGAGACAAGGAGGAGGTTGCGTTTCAGGTTCGTGGCGTCGAGCACGCAGACGATGAGGTCCGGCGCGCGTTTCCCCACCCTGCCTTCGAGGGCTTCCATGACCACGCGTTCGTCCGGGGAGGCGGCGGCAAGGCTGTAGGCACCCGGCAGATCCAGAACCTCCACCTGTTGGGAGCCAAGAAGCAGCGCCCCGGTTTTCATTTCCACCGTGATCCCCGGATAGTTCGCGATGTGCTGGCGCAGGCCGGTGAGGCGGTTGAAGATTGTCGACTTGCCGGTGTTCGGGTTGCCGAGCAGCGCGATGCGCACCGCACGCCTCTTCGTTTGGACAGCCGCTTTCAAACGATCTCCTTCACCTCGACAAGATCCGCCTCCGCCCGTCTCAGGCTGATCTCCTGCCCTTCCATCTCAATCGAAATCGGATCTCCCAACGGCGCGATCCGCGAGATCCGCACCCGCCGCCCCGGAAGAAATCCCAACGCCGCCAAACGTCCGGCCCGCCCGCAATCGCTGGAAAGTCCAGTGATCTCGACCTCCCGGCGATGCGCGATCTTTCCCAGCTTCTTTGACGCTCTGCCACTCATTGAAACCCACAATATGAGAAAGCGTCTCAACAACAACAAGAATTTGCAAAACCCGCATTTTATCCGCGAAAGTTCGGCTGAGCGCCGGGAGGGAGCGTGGGAGGAAGGGCCCCGGCAACGAAGAGCGGTCGAGCGGGTTATCGGCGTTTCAGGAGACGCAGGACTTCGCGATCCTCGCGGCCCTCAAACGTGGGAATCTTCGTCCGTTCTTCGAGGAGCAGGAATTCCTTTCCGAAGAGCGCATCCACCTCTTTCATCGAGCAGCCGAATGGAGGGCCGGGTTCTGCGCGATGCGATGGATTTCTGTAGAAGATGGCCAGGAACAAACCGCCGGGTTTCAGGGATTTCGAAATGGCCCGCGCGTAATCCGTCCGCCTGTCCGGCGGGATCGCGCAGAAGCAGGTGTGCTCGAAAACCGCGTCGAATGAGCCCGGGGCCAACGGGAATCCGGACAAAAAATCCCCGGTGAGGTAGGTCTCATTCCCCGCTTTGGGGAACCTTTCGGCGGCGGCCTTCGCCGAAGGGGCAAGATCCAGGCCGACGACATGGGTCATGGGATCGCTCGCGATCGCCCTGACATCGTGGCCGACCCCGCTTCCCGGGACGAGGACCAGGCCGACGAGATGGTTCCGCGAAAGCCAATCGAGCAATGCAGGATGCGCGCGGCCTTTGTCCCAGGGAGTTTCGCCCGCCTGGTAGCAGGCTTCCCAGTCACGGCCTGCGGACCCACCGGGATCCAAGCGAGATCCCGTATTGGAATTTCCTGCTGTGCTCACGGATCAAAAAGGGCAGTTCTTTCGTGAGATGCAACTCAAAATGCGGGTCCAGCAATTTGAAAAGCGCGTCCCGGGATGGCCCCGTTGCCGTCCGTCCGCCGATCCAATGCTCCGCAGCAGTGAATTCCGGGAGCCAGGAAAACGGCGTGGCCAGGAGGAGTTGTCCGCCCGGCGACACCAGATCGGGAAGCCGTTCCAAAAATTTGCGCGGTTCGGGAAGTCGGCAGAGCAGATTGGCGGCGAGCACGATGTCGGACCTGCCGATGCCATCGCGCAATGCCATCGCGTCGCCCGTTTCGAAGCGGACACGTCCGGCATCGATGCCTGCGGGAAGACGGGCGGTGAACGGTGCCGTCCGCCCGCCCTCGACCGGCACATGGCAGGACAATCTGCCATCGCGTTTCAATGTTTCCGCAGCGCGGATGAAGGCGGAGGAGAAATCGATCCCGAGAACCGTTTCCGAGATGCGGGCCAGCTCGAACGACGAGCGCCCGACGGCGCATCCGAGATCCAGGGCCGAGCGCGAAGCGCGGGCCGGATCAACCAGTTCCCCGACGACGCGGGCCGGGAAGCCCAGGGCCTCGTGCGGCACGGGGAGCCCGCCGGAAACCTCGTCCCCGGCGGCGTAGTGAAAAAACAGATACTCGGCGACGAGGCGCTCCGATTCGTAGGGGTTGGCCATCCGGATTCAAACGAGCAGGGTTTTTGCGTGCGCGAGAGCCTGCGGAACCGACGAAACGTCTTTGCCTCCCCCGCGCGCGGCATCCGGTTTCCCCCCGCCCTTTCCGCCGACGAGCGGCGCGACCGCCTGGATGATTTTTCCCGCCTGCACTTTTGAAACAAACTCCGGAGAAACGGTGGCCACGAGGGCGACGGCATTGTTGGCGGTTCCCGCAAAGAGGCAGACCCCGGAGAACTCCCCTTTGAGGGCATCGGCCACGGCTTGGAGGTAGTCGCCATCGACCGGCCCGAGGTCGATGGCGAGGACCGGAATCCCCCCGGCCTTCTCCGCGCGGCCGACAAGCTCTTTCGCCCGCGCGCCCGCCTCGCGTGCGCGGGCGGACTTGAGGGATTTCTCCAAGTCTTTGTGGTGCGCGAGAAGGGCCTCGATTTTCTTTTCGATCTCGGCGACCGGGCTGTTGATCTGCGCGGCGATCGACAGGAGCCGCTCCCCATCCCGGATGGCATGGGCGCTGGCCTCCAGGCCGGCGACCGCTTCGATCCTGCGGACGCCCGCGGCGATGGCGGCCTCTCCGAGGATGCGGAAGAGCCCGATCTCGCCGGTTGCCCGCGCGTGCGTCCCGGCACAGAGTTCCATCGAATATCCGTCCAGCGCAGAAGCGGCTCCGCCGATCTGGACCACCCGGACTGTTTCGCCGTATTTGTCACCGAAAAATTGCATGATGTCCGGCCTTCCGCGCACGTCCGAATACGGCACTTCCATCCACGAGACGGCGGAGTTTTCGACGATCCGCCCGTTCACGAGCCGCTCGATGTCGCGCACCTGCGCGGGCGTGAGCGCTTGGTGGTTGAAGTCAAAGGTGAGTTTTTCCGGGCCGACGAACGATCCCTTTTGCGTCGCGTCGCGCGAGACGACTTCATGCAGCGCCCAGTGCAGCAGGTGGGTCACCGAGTGGTGGCGTTGGATCGCGGCCCGCCGCGCCGCGTCGACGTTGAGCGTCACCTCCGCTCCGACGGCCGGCGCATCTTCAGAATCCAAAAAGTGGAGCCATGTGTGGCCGGTCTTCTGCGTGCCCGCGATCCGCCAGACGTCGGCTCCGTGGGTGAGTTCGCCGGTGTCACCGACCTGGCCGCCCATCTCGGCGTAGGCCGTGCTCGCATCGAGCACCACGGCGGTTTTATCCTTGAGGCTGACGACTTCCAGAACCTTCGCCGGTGTCGAGAGCTGATCGTAGCCAACGAACTTCGTCGGCTCCTTCGTCTCGACTTCGGAAAGCTCGATGACCTGCTTCTTCTGCGCCGCGCGCGCCCGCACACGCTGCTCGTTCATCAGCTTCTCGAAGCCTTCCGTGTCCACAGCCAGCCCGCGCTCGCGCGCCATCAGCTCGGTCAGGTCGAGCGGAAACCCCTGCTCGTCATAAAGCCGGAACGCGAACACTCCGGAAATTCCGGGGAGCGCACGCGACCCGCGTGCACCATCGGGCGACCCGCCCGATGGCTCGACACTCAAATGCGCAGCATCACTTTTCCCCTCCGGCGTCCAGAGCCAGGGATAATCCTGGGCCTCACCAACCACTTTCGCCGCCCACGGATTCCGGCAAATATAGGAAAACTTTTCCTGCAGGTCGGATTCCGAGCGGATCAGGCGGTCAAATGACTCCCTCTCCCAAACCGATCCCTCGCTGCCTCTGCGTTTGTTGATCCTGTGGGCAGAAACCGATTTGATGCTCTGCAGAATCTCGGTCAAGGAATGGAATGATGGGTTTCCGTCCGCATCGGTTTCCTTCACCTGGGGTTCAAAAAGCAAGTGGACGTGATCGGGCATCACGCAGGCGACATAGAGAAGATATTTTCCCTGTTGATGCGGGTGTTTGAGGCAGTCGAGGGAGATGTCGCGTTCGGCCTCCGACAGCGGCTGTCGCTCGAACGTGGAGAAAGTGACGGCGTATTTCCCCCATGGACGCTCGAAATGCGGGAGGCGGCGCCTAGAATATATTGCGCCTTCGGCGGGGATGGACGAGGTTTTCGGCGGGTCGCCAAAAACCGCACGCGGGTCGCGTGCGCTCCCCAGCAAACCGGCGACCTCGTCCTCGAACAACGCGATCCCTTTGTCCAAGGTCCTGTTGAACGCCTCCTCCTCGCGCCGCAACACCTCCTCGATGTGCTTTTGCTTTGTGCGGATTTCCGGAAAGACATCGCCCATGTTCCGGGCCAGGACATCGACGAGCTTGTGGAAAAACGGCTCATGGAAGCCGAGCGTGCGCCCGTATTTGACCGCCCGGCGAAGGATGCGGCGCAGGACGTAGTTGCGGTCGGTGTTGCCGGGCTGGATGCCGTCGGCGATGGCGAAGCCGAGCGTGCGGATGTGGTCGGCGATGACACGGAATGCGACGTCGGTTTTCTCCTGTTCGCTTTCGCCTGTGCTCCCGGCAACAGGCAGTGTGGACGCATACGTTTTGCCGCTGAGCGTCTCGATCACGTCGAAGATCGGACGGAAGATGTCGGTCTCGTAGTTCGAGATGTTCGCGTTTGCGAAATCGCTGAAGTTTTTTGTCCCCTGGATGATCGAGGCGACGCGTTCGAAGCCCATGCCGGTATCGACATGTTTCGCGGGCAGCGGCGTGAACGAACCGTCCGGGTTGGCATTGAACTGGATGAACACAAGGTTCCAAATCTCGATGCACTCGGCGCTTCCCTTGTTGACGAGCGCGCCCCGGGTGTCACCGGCGGGCGTCAGATCCACGTGCAGCTCGGAACACGGGCCGCACGGGCCGGTCTCGCCCATCATCCAGAAATTGTCTTTCTTGTTCCCGTCGATGATGTGGGCCTCCGGATCGAGTCCGGCGGCGCGGAATTTTTCCGCCCAGAAGCCGAACGCCTCCTCGTCGCGCTCTGCGGGATCGCCGAGGGATTTGTCCGGCTGGTAGATCGTCGCGTAGAGTCGCTGGGGCGGAAATTTCCATTTCCCGACGACCAGCTCCCACGCCCACCCGACAGCCTCCTTCTTGAAGTAATCCCCGAAGCTCCAGTTCCCGAGCATCTCGAAAAACGTGTGGTGGTAGGTGTCGAGACCGACATCATCGAGGTCGTTGTGCTTGCCGCCGGCGCGGATGCATTTCTGCGTGTCCGCCGCCCGGGTGTCGCTTCCCGCGACTGCCCCGCCCCACTGGCTCACATCGGCGTTTTTTTCTCCGAGAAAGATCGGCACGAACTGGTTCATGCCCGCGTTGGTGAAGAGAAGGTTCGGGCTGTCGGGCATCAGCGACGAAGACGGGACGAGCGTGTGTTGCTTCTCGCGGAAGAAATCCAGGAAGGACTGGCGGATTTGGGCGGACGTCATGGTTG
The DNA here is from genome assembly GCA_041675465.1 of Terrimicrobiaceae bacterium. Classification (GTDB taxonomy): domain Bacteria; phylum Verrucomicrobiota; class Verrucomicrobiia; order Chthoniobacterales; family Terrimicrobiaceae; genus QYQL01. The sequence goes on from JBAYTU010000034.1 coordinate 32,775, forward strand.
GTGAAAGGAAAAAGGGAAGTGGTGACGTTGGCAAGCTCACTAAGGTGCCAGCCAGGATGCTTCGTCCGGCGGGACGACCTCGAGGACCTTATCCGAAACCAGGGCAATTTCCGGTGATCCCGTCTTGAGGACCGGGACGAGCCCGCCCTCCCGTTTTGTCCCGAATTTCAGCCCGGTCACGAGCTGGTTGCCGGCCGGCGACTCGGGGGTGTTTTCCGAGACGACCGCGAAGAATTCGACGGTGAGCGCAGGACGGGACAGGCCGGATTTTTCCACGCCCGCCACGGTCGCCGGCTCGAATGCCGCAGATTTGACCGAGGCGAAGGCATCCACCATTTTTTGAACAGCCTCCCTGCCGACCGGCTTATCCCCGATCCCCCATCCGTCGGCTTTGCGTCTCAACTCGAAGCTCGCTGCGGGAGTCGTCACCCGGATCATGTCCACGAGATCAAGATTGATGCGCGCCAGTGAGGTGTCGCGGAGGGAGGCGAGATCGAAGGCGAGAATGTCCCGGATCGACGCCGGGAGGCGGACCGTCACGCCCCGCGGCTCCAGGCGGGCGTAGATGCCGCCCCGGGGAGAGGCGATGCCCACCCGGATTGTCTCGGGCGCGCTCTCCCCCTCGCCGAAGATCTGGATTTCGGCGGACGGTTCGGAAAGTCCCGTCACCCCCGGGTCGGCGCTCGGCTCGAACCCCTCGATCCTCGTCCTCAGAAGTTTTCCGATCAACGCCTCGATCTCCGAGGAGCTGGCCGGTGCGGAGAGGGGCTTGAGGATCTGCCACCCGGCGGCTTCCCTCGCCAGTTCGATTTCTCCGGCGGGACGTTTGATGGTGATCCGGTCCACACGGCCCGGGCTGATCCGCACCGGCATCCGGTCGCGAAAGTCCTGTGGCGAGCTGAGGATCAGGTTCACCAGGTCGTCGGAAATGAGGTAGATGTCCCGCGAGTCCTCGAAGCGGACGTAGGACCGGCTCTCGTCGGCGGCATCCTTCCCGATGAGAAGGGGAAGAGCCCGGTCCCCCCGAAAATCGAACTGAACCCGGCTTTTTTTCAGCCCGTATGCGGAGAGCTGGTCACGGTCGCTGATTTCTCCGGCGTCGATCTTGTCGAGGACCGGCGTGTTGAGCGCCGTATCGATGAGCCGACGGACCGCATCCACCGAGGCGCGGTCTTTGGGTTCGGGCCCGACATACCAGCCGTCCTCCGTGCGCCGGAACTCGACGGCATCGTCCCCGTTGCTGATTTTGATCAGGCTGATGTCATCCGGATCGAATTCGAAAAGCGCCGCCCCCACGGGTTTCCCGCCGCGGCCTTTCGGAGAGGCGAAAATGATCACACAGACGATCACCGCCACCGCTGCAAGAAGCAGAAAGGCCGTCGCCCAGCGGTTCATTTCCTGCGCCTCCACCAGACAAGGAGGCCAATCAGGCCGGAAAACGCGGGGAGAACGACCATCGTGAACAGCGCGATGCGCCCGAGTTGCTCGTCCGTGAGGTTGAGGGCGAAGTGCGTCACCGACTTCGCCGTGACCCCGGAGAGGAGTTTGCCGCGATCCAGAAGCGAGTTGATCGAGGACAGGATGAAATCCATGCCCTGGGGAGTGGCGGAGGCATCGAAGGCAAATTGCGAGCTGCCCACGACGATGAGCTTGGATGTCTGGACCTCGATCCGGTCATCCTCCACCCCATCGCGGTCTGCGGATGCCGCGATGGGCAGCGGCTGTCCGTGATCAACCCCGTCGTCGTAATGCACCCCCTGGGGCAGGTTTGGCGCGTAGTTGGTTTCGCCCCAGAATTCCTCGGACGCCTGGATCAGCGGCCTGAGACGGATCTTCTGCTTTTCCGCCAGGACCTGCTCCAGTTTGAGGGACTGCGTGGCACCCGGAAAAAGGATCGTCGCCCCTTCCAGCCTGCGGGTGAATTCCGTGGTCGGCAGGATCTCCCCGGTCACCTCCCGCAGGATTCCGAGTGTGAATGGCAGCTTGATGGTCCGAAGGACGCGGTCGTCCTGGGGAACGATCCCGTTCGCTGCGAGGACGGAGCACAGGCGGGGAGTCTTCGCATTCGGGTCCAGGAGAACGAGCAATCTTCCGCGGACCTTGAGCCAGGCCGAAAGAATCGCCGTTTCCCTGTCATCGAGATCGAACTTCGGTGCCAAAACCACCAGCGCCGCGGCATCGGCGGGAATCGCATCGGAGGAGGCCAATGAAAGCGCGTCGACTCTCGCATTTTGCTTCTGGACATAGTCGGTGAGCACCGCCACCGGCGAGGAGGCTCCCAACGCGGGCTCCCCATGTCCCTGCAGAAAATAGACCACCTGCGATTCCGGGCGCAGCAGCGAGATCAAAGCGCCGGTCAGAACCTGCTCGCCGCGGAAGGCGAGCAACCGCGGTGCCTCCCCCTGCGCGGCGGGGCGCATGTCGAAATCCGCCATGTCGCCGATGTTCAGGAAACGGGTGCGCCCGTCGCAGTCCAGGATGATGAGGCTGTCGGCGTTGTTGAATTTGTATTTTCCCTGCAATTCGCGCATGCGGTTGAGGTCGCGTGTGGGGTCGATATATTCGATCACCACACGCTCGCGGCCGGCAAACTGGATCTCCGCGAGAAGACTCCGCAGATCCCCGAGGATCTGCGTGACCGGAGACAGAAAAGTCGGCGAACAGATCACGATGACGTTCACCGGTTTCACTTCTTTGAATTCCCGGATGACCCGCCGTGTCTGGGCCGAAAGCGCGAATTTCTGCGATCTCGAACAATCGGCGCGCGAGTAATATTCGAAGCTCAAAAAGTTCGCCCCCGCATACAAAACGAGCATCGCGAGCACCTGGAGCCCGATGCTGATCCGGATGCCTGTGCGGGGGATGCCGCTCATGATTTCCACCGCCGGTATTTGAAAACGTGGAAGGTGGCGAACAGAACCAGCGCGGTCGAGCTGAGATAAAAGACGACCGGTCGCGTGTCGAAGATCCCCCGGGAAAAATCCATCATGTGCTGGATCGGCGAGAAATAGTAGGTCAGCTCCCGGACGAACGGCCCGGCCCCGGGCATGAAAAGTGAGAGCAGCCCGAGAAAGAAAAGTGCCAGGATGCCGGCGAAGGCGATCACGGCGGCGACGATCTGGTTGTCCGTCAGCGCCGAGGCCAGGCATCCGACGGCCGTGTAAAGCAGGCCGATCAGGGCGAGCATCGAATACGCCCCGACATACGAGCCTGCGGCACCCGCCGCGCCCACGGCGGTGATCCACTGGAAAACACAAAAGTAAAGAAGGCTGGGGACCCAGAGGACCAGGTAGAAAAACAGCGCCCCGAAATATTTGGCGAAAACCACCTGCCCGTCCCGCACCGGGGCGGTCATCAGGGTTTCGATGGTCCCCAGTTTCGCCTCCTCGGCAAAGACCCGCATGGTGATCAGCGGAAAAACGAGCACGAAGGCGAACCAGAAATACACCGTGTTGAAAAATGCCTCGACCATCGTGGTCGAGCCGACGGCCTTGTCCAGCAGCGAGACCCCCGCGTGAAAATTAAACCCCGTGATCAGCAGGAAAAAAAACAGCACCACGTAGGCAAGCGGCTGGTGGAAGGCGCTGCCAAGCTCACGTCCGAGGAGCGTCAGAAATCTTCTCATGGGGTCAGTTTTCCTCCGGGTGCGTCACTTCCGCAAAGACCTGCTCCAACGAGGCCGCCGAACGGCTGATCTCGCGCACCGGCCACTTCTGCGCCACGGCGTGATCATACAGCGGCTCCCTCGGGTCCGCGCCCGGTTTGGCCTGGATCGTGAAAACCGTCCAGGCCCCGTCGGCGCGGACCGATACGGAATCCACCCCGGCGACGCGCCGGAGCCCCGCCGCAGCCGCCTTGGGGTCGGGCACGCGCGCATCCAGAAAAACATGTCCGACCACCCCGAGCCTGGCCCTCAGGTTCTGCGGGCTGTCGAGCGCCTCGATCCGGCCCTTGTTGATGATGATCACCCGCGAGCAGAGCATTTCGACTTCGGGGAGGATATGGGTGGAGAGAAGGATCGTGTGGTGTCTCTTCAAATTGCGGATCAAGTCCCGCACCAGGCGGATCTGGTTCGGGTCCAGCCCGATCGTCGGCTCGTCCAGGATGAGCAGATCCGGTTCATGGACCATCGCGTCGGCCAGCCCGACCCTTTGGCGGTAGCCTTTCGACAGCCGCCCGATGATCTTTTTCTCCACGTCCTTCAGTCCGCACAGATCGAGGACGTCTCCCACCCGCTCGTTCATCCGGCGGCCGGGAACCCCTTTGAGCGCCGCGCGGTAGCGCAGGTATTCATGCACGCGCATGTCCGGATACAGCGGCACATTCTCCGGCAGATACCCGATGTGCTCGCGCGCCCGCAGCGACTCGCGGAAGACATCCCGCCCGGCCACTTCCGCGCGCCCGGATGTCGGGGGAAGGAAGCCGGCCAGCATCTTCATCGTCGTGCTTTTCCCGGCCCCGTTCGGACCGAGAAACCCCACGATCTCCCCCTTGGCCACCTCGAAATCAATCGCGTCCACGGCCTTCACCGGGCCGTAACATTTTGTCAGCTGTTCCACTTTGATCATCGGGCGAGCCCTCCTGCATAGCCCGTTTTGCGGCCCTCCGCAAGGGTCTGATTTTTCCCCCAATCCGCGCGTAACGCCAACGATGGGAGGGCGAACCTCCGTGTGAGCCCATTTATTACGGCTCAGACGGAGCTTCGCCCTCCCTCGCGTTATCGACATGTCGTCGAACCGCTCCC
>JBAYTU010000035.1:0-34738 GCA_041675465.1 Terrimicrobiaceae bacterium
GCGGCGGTCCCGAAGGCCTCCCTGACATGCTGCGGGCGGTCCTTGCCCGCGTCGTTGCCGCTCCCGAAATACTCGTATTTTGTCTGCACCCCGTCCGGGCCTGTGACCAGATCCAGCCGGTTGATGCTGTCGTAAAGCATGACCGTGCTGCCCCCACCTCGCGGGTGGTCGATCTGCGTGAGATTGTTGGCATTGTCGAAATGATAGACGGTCGTTTCCCCCGCGCCCGACGTGCGCGAGGTCACGCGATCCTGCCCATCGTAGGTCATGGAGGTGGCGTTTCCATCTGGGTCCCGGCTTCCGGCAGCCCTGCCGCGTTCGTCATAAAAATAGTGGGTCGCGCCGCCTTGCGGGTTCACCTCGAAGTTGTCGCGCCCCGTGTAGTAGAGGCTGAACGTCTTGCTCTGGTCTCCGTGCAGGAACTGCCTTTCCACCCTGCCGAGGAGGTCATAGACGTTTTGGGTGATGGTTTCGTTGTCGTGGTTGCGCAGGCGCACGATGCGGTGATCGGTCGCAACCGTGCCGCCTGGATCGCCCGCCACCACATAATCGAAGTAAGTGACTTTCAATTCCGGATCGGTTGCGGATGTCAGGTTCCCGTTCGCATCGAAAGCGAAGGAAACCCCACGGGACGGCGAAGTGGAATCCGTCACCGAGGAGATCCGCCCGCCCGAATACCCGAAGGTGAATTGCCGCCCGATGAAATCCCGCACGAAGTTGAGCGTGTTGTCCGCATTGTAGGAGAACGTCATTTCGCGGGCGTCCACGTCCACGATTTTCGCCGCCTTTCCGGAGGCGTCGAACTGGATCGTGTTCCCGAGCCGCTGCTGGAGCTGGTAGACGCCCGCAACTTTCGTGAGCGTCATCGTCGAGCCCGGAGGAGACGTGTAGGTGCCGTCGGGCCGGGCGACGAACTGAAAGATGTCCTTGCCCATGCGCACGGAAACCGCGCTGTTGCGCATCTGGTCCACGAACCATCCCACGACAAGCGAGGCCGTGCCCCATTCCTTCGGCGTGGCGTCCGCGCGGTAGAGGTCGGAGGCGGCCACGATGGCCGCCAAAAACGAAGCCGCCTGCTGCGGGGAGCCCATCCCGAGCACCTCCTCCGATGCGGTGCGGGACTCGGCGCGAATGTGGAGGTTGTGCGTCCAGCCGAAGCCGATGTTCTGGTCGTCCCGCGTCGCCAGGTTCGAGGAATAGTTGCGGGCAAAGGAGAGCCCGCGCGGGGCCTCCTCGATCCCCGTCGTCAGGTCCGCCGAGGCGTAGGTGAACGCCCCCGTGCTCATGTCCACCGGATCGCTCCCGTAATACTTCGGCGTCGAGATCGGCGGAGGCGGCGTGTATTTGGTCATCACCGGCATCACCGCAGGCTTGTAAACCGGCGTCGGGTTGTAGGAATAGCTCGTGGTCACAGGGGCGGCCTTCACCGTGCCCACGCTCGTGGCATAGCCCCCGCTGTAGCCTCCGCTGATGATCATCCCGGCGATCTGGGGTGCCCGAATGACCCAGCCGGTTCCGGTCCAGATGCCTTGCGTGACATTGGCATTCAGGGGCAGGAAAAGCTGCGCGGCCTTGTTGTTGATGAGCCATTCGAGGTTGTTCTTCACCGGCTGGTCCGTCCACGCCTCTCCCGCGTCGCGAATCCCGTTGCCGTTCGTATCCGTGAATTCCCCGAGATCGGGAACCTCGTTCCCATTCGTGTATGCGGTGCCCGTCAACTGCGGCTTGATCGCCGCCCAGTTCGTAGACCGTGCCAGAAAGAGTTTTTGGCCGCCTGCTCCCTTGTTGGCCTCGCGCAGGATGTTCACCGTGGACACCGCATCGTAGGGCGAGCCGTCCGTCTTGACCTGCATCTGCTGAATGACGCCGTGCTCCATCGCGCTCCAGAACAGCGAGCCCAGATGAAAGGCATTGTCGAAGCGTCCATCGTCCATGATCCCGTCGTCGGTCCGGTCGTCGGAAAACTGCAAGCCCACATCGACATAAAACCCCGCCTCCTGCGCCATGCGACCGAACCGGTGATGGAAGAGGGGCACGATCCGGTTCTGCGAGGCCAGCAGGTGGTGCGCGAGCGAAGACTGGTAAAGCCAGGTGAGCCCCATGATGTTGAGCAGTTCCGTGCGCACTTCCCTTGAATCGTCCAGCTTCCCGGCATCCTTGTAGGCTTTGAGTTGCTCCTGTCGCTTGGCAAGCAGTCGTTCCGAGGCATCGAAGCCATAGAGGATCGCATACGAACACGGGTCCCCTGCGCCCGTCGTCCTCCGGTAATTTTTCGTCTCGGCCTGGTTCCCGACGCCCCGGCCCGGATGGGTCACCGAGATCGTCAGGCCCATGCTTGTCACTGATCCAAGAGCCCCCGTGTCGGCCAGCGTATCGTCATCGAAACGCAGCTCGGCGGCGCTCCCGTTGAAGGTGAGCGTGATTTTGCGGCCCTTCAAATCGCTGGTCGGCAATTCGTAGTCGAGCCCGGCGGCTTCCGTGGAACTGAACCGCACCTTTGCCTTGTAGGTCGCGAAATCCGGGGCGTCCACGGAATCGAAGAAGACCGGGGAAAGGTTCGCGGCAGTGAAATAGATGGATTGCTGCCAAGCTTCCCCAATCGTGGAAGCCCGCACCGCGATGATCGAACGTCCCTGAACCAGATCCTTGACGGCTGTCGAGCCGAGAGTCGGGATCAGAGCAGCCGTCCGGGCGCTCAAATAGGTGCCAATCGCTGTCGTGTTCAACCCGTAAACCGAGTTGGTATCCGCCGTGCCTCCCGCCTGCGTGAGCAGAGTTGTCCGCGAATACCCCAAGGCCGATGCGAGATTCGCGGTCCCTCCCTTCGCGTATCTCTTGAACGACGGGTCGAGAGGAGAATAATTGGCTCCCCCGTCAAAGGTGAGGGCCACCATAATACGGTCAAAGACCAGCAGCGCCCTCCCCCCGGAGATCAGGTAGCTCGACAATCCGTCGCCGATCAGCACTGTGCCCGAGCCCAGGTTGTTCAGAAAGATTCGCGCGAAGGAAATCTGCTTGGCCATCTTGTCCGACACACCCGCCCCATAGGGCGAAGCAACATTGAATGCCTGATCGTGTGTTTTGCCGGGAAACGGCTCGTCGGCGAGGCCAAACCAATCCCGGAGATCCGCATAATCCACCGCGTTGCTCAGCCGGACCAGCTTGACGCTGGAAGAGGAATACCCCGCCGATACCAGCAGGTCGCGCAGCAGCGCACACTGGTCGAAGTCATTGCCCGAGCCTTCCAGCAACGTCAACGCCGCTCCCTTCACGAGACCGTGATAGTGCTCGTAGTCGATGTTGTTGCGCACCCAATTGTAAATGCGGACCGCTTTGGCCGAAGCATCCTCCCCCGCCACCGCCTGCCCGCTTCCCAAGGCTTCCGCCAATTTAGCCACTTCCGTGTCGATGGACTGCGGCACGGACAGCGCTGCTGCGGACAGGGTGATTTCTCCCAATGAGGGACCGGGCAGACTTCCTCCGCTTTGCATCGTCGTCCCGCCTCCGATGCTTCCTCCCGGCGGAAGCGTCAGGTCCATCGCCGCGTTCCGCCACATCGGATAATCCTGCGCCCGTGCCGTGAGTGAGAGCAGAACGAGAGCCAGCGCGCAGCCTGCCGCGCGGCGCGGCAGGTTCCGCACGGCCAAGAGCACCAGCAATGCCGCCATCAGGATCATCCCCCACTCGGGCAATGTCGGGATGTCCGAGGAGGGGGATTCCTGCGACGCGGCCTGGACCTCAACAGCTATAACGTCCGTCCACGGGCGGCCTTCGGCATCGAGGAAACCGATCTCCACCAGATACGTTCCCAGCGGGGTGCCTGCCGCCACGGTCGCCGTTACGGAATAGATGCCGTCACCGGCAACAGCATCCCCGCCTATCCCCGCATCATTCATGGCCGTGGTGGCGTTCCCTCCCAACCCCGTGAGATTCGCCGTGGCCGTGATCCCCGTGCTCGCCGGGTTGGTTTGCGGAACGACTGGAATGGCAAGCAACGCCTGCCCGCCCGGAACCGCCGCCACCGGCTGGTTCGCCGAGGACGAGGACACGTTCTGGGCCGCATCCATGCCGAAAGATGCGGACTTTCCGCCACTATCAATGGCCGAGACCAGCGCGCCCACAGATGAATAGCCAAAGTAGTCCGCCTGTGCGGCGCAGAGCCCGAAGGCCAGCATCATTCCGAGTCCAATCGATTTCATTTTCATCACATTTGAGAATTTCTCCGAGGCTCGACGATGGAAACAGAAGCACCCTTTTGTGCGATGTAAGATTTGTGACAAATTCGTCACATTCAGAGTCTTGATCCGCGTCAATAAAAACTCGCAATGTGCTTATTCAAAGCTGATTGCAAACATGGGAAGGAATGCAACCGTTCGCACAATGGTTGCGGGGGATATTTTGGAAGTGTGTGAAGTCCACACATCATATTTTGGCGGAATCCCTAGCTGTCTGGGTGTGTGCATGTCACACACGCTTGAAAAACACACGACCAGAACAACCCAAACGAAATGTGATTGGCAAGAGGGTAAACAAGGCCCGCTTGACCCATTACCCCGTTCTTTCCCAAGACGCCTTGGCGGGACGCATCGCGCGGCATGGTGTCTGGTTGGATCGTTCCGCCATTTCCCGAATTGAGAACCACACCCGATACGTGATGGACTACGAGGTGCAGGCATTGGCAAAGGCCCTCAATGTTCCGGTCGCTTGGCTTTTCGGGGAGGGGAAGCTTCCGCCAAAGTCGAGGTCAGCAGCCGTGCGTCATGTGCACGGAATGTGACCGCGAGCCAGATCAGGACGGGCACGGCAAACCCTGCCCCCATTTGCGTAACGAGGGAGTAGCTCAGTGCCCCCGATATTGACCGGGCGAGAGGGCCGAGATTGAACAAGTCTGCTGTTTCGTCCCAAAGACAAACCCGGATGCAGAAGGCGATGTAGAGATTGATCAGCAGCAATCCCCACAATAGAGAAGCGAATCGCCGCCGCATCGGAAGCCTTGTTGCCGCAATCAGCGAAATGACAAGGGCTGTGGGCACCCAGCCAACGCCCCAAGCGGTCAAATCGAATCGTTTTATCTCAAATTTCCCCTCCGCATCAGGCTTCTGAACATTGGCGGCAAGAAACCGCGTGCTGAGTGGAGACTTTTCCTCCGCCGGAATAGGTTCAACCCGAACAACCCAAGCCCCGCCAACCGCGGCCACGCTCCCAAGCGCACGGAACCAAGCATTGTAGGTCGTGCTCAATCCCGACCAAGGCAGGAGAAGCACGACGTAAATGACGAACACCTTGAGCAGGAAAAAACTCATTCCTAATTCCTCATTTCACATTCCCCATTTCGCATTTCCATTAACCCATCGAATCCATGCGGCACACAGGGCGAAAGCGGCCAGAATGAAAAGCAGGGGCCAGATTTCCAAATGGGCCTTGGCGAAGAGCGGACGGGCCACAATCCCGACCCAGAACAGGCTGACTATGCGCAGGATGTTGACCGCGAGCAGGACCAATGATCCGGCGACAATGCCCAATGCCTTTTTTTCCCAAGGCGCGGGGAAGGCGAGCACCGCCGAGGCAAACAACGCCGCCGGTTCCACCGCATCACAGCCGCGCCGGACCACAATCGAAAAATCCCCCGATGAAATCTGTGTCTGGTTCAGCACAGTGCCAAAGCCGAACAGGTTCAGGAGGGCGTGGGAAATCCAAGCGTTCGCAGCCAAGTAGTCATACATCGCCCGATCCACGGCGGGAATGAGCAGCAGTGCGTGGAAAATCCCCATGAAGAGGCCAAACAGACAAACGAAACGGATGATTGGTCGCTTTTCCTGATACCAAGCGAGCAGACCGGCACGAATGCCGGAGGCAGGGCGATTCTTTCCGCGCTTGGAGGCTTTTTTCATCGGAGTGGCAACCCCTACTGTTCGCGTGCATTGCGGTCAAGCGGAGGGAGGAGGTTCTGTCGCCGCTGTCAACGCCTGCCCGGATTTCCCAGGTGCGAAGGCAATCCGCTGAAGTCGATGGCGGTTTCCTGCCGGGTGGAGAGGGTTTTGATTTTGATGGTTGGCCATTCGGCCCCGACCACGATCGCATGCCGGGCACCCATGCCCTCCGCGTCCTGGAACTGGCGTCCCACTTTCGCGGGTTTGAGGGCGAAATCCGTCCTCCACCCGAGATCCCGTGTGGTCTGCACCACGCGCAGGGCCTCCGCGCGGCGGGCCTCGTCGGCGATCACGACAAATACCTCGCACGTCGGCGCGAGGGCGGAACGCCTCTTCGCGTCGGCGGCGGGCGTCTCGTCGACGAGGTGCCCGAGGACGACATCGCCCATCCCGAACCCGATGGCCGGCAGGTCCGCAGACCCGTCGCTCAGCCCGTGGATGAGGGAATCGTAGCGCCCGCCGCCGGCGAGCGCCCGGAGGGTTTTGGAGCGGTCGAAAATTTCAAAAACCACCCCGGTGTAGTAGGCGAGGCCGCGGACAATCGAAAGATCGGGCTCGATGTATTCCCGCATCCCGCGGGCGTCCAATGCCGCCAGGACCGGCGCAAATGATGCCGGGCTGCCCGCCGCAACAAACGCCCGCAGGTCCGCGACCGTGAGCCCGGTGCCGACCAGACGCTCGTCGAGGGTCTCCGCGGGTTCGCGCTCGATCTTGTCCGCGCAAGCGAGGGCCGTCCTCGCCTGCGCGTCGTCGCATCCCCGCGAGGCGAGAAAATCCCTCCACGCCTTCCGGTCGCTGAGCCTCACGACGAAGTGTTCTTTTCCGAAGCCGAAACCCCGCATCAGGTCCACCGCCAAAGCCACGATCTCCGCGTCCGCCTCGGGCGAGCTCTCGCCGATGATGTCCGCGTTGAACTGCATGAACTCGCGCAACCGGCCCTTTTGCTGCCGCTCGTGGCGGAAGAAATTCGAGACGCAGAACCACTTCATCGGCTTCCGGAAATGCTTTTCCCTGGCGGCGACCATCCGCGCGAGCGTGGGGGTCATCTCCGGACGCAGCGACACCTCCCGGTTCCCGCGGTCGCGGAACGAATAGAGCTGCTCCAGGATCTCGGCCCCCTCCTCGTTTTTTTTGGTGTAAAGCTCCGCGCTCTCCAGCGTCGGCCCGTCGAATTCCACGAACCCATACCGGCGCGCCACCTCGCGCCAGACCTCGACGACATAGTTTCTCCGCGCGCAATCCTCGGGATAAAAATCCCGGAACCCCGGCAGCGCGGGCATCAGCGATCCTCCTTGAAGTTCAGCATGACCCGACTTTGCCGGTTTCCCGGTTCTGTGAAAAGCATTTCTCCGCGATCTGCGCGGGGCGCGCGCTATCGGGGCTGGTTGGCGAGGTGCGCGGCGAGCGCGGGTTTGTCCGGAAAATGCCGGATCTGGCCGTCGGGGGTGAGAAGGCCGAACCCGGGGCCGTAGGCGGACCCGTTCACGACGCAGGCGTCGGTGCCCGCCTCGCGGATCTGTGCCGAGGCGCGGGCGAGCGCCTGCTCGCGGGATCCGTCAACCTCGTATTTCCAGCCGAAAATCCGGGCTCCGGGAAACCACGAGCGGATCTTCGGGAGCACTTTTTCGGCCGGCTTGAGGGTGAGGCGGATCGAACCCGCGCGGCTGCTGAGCTTCCCCGCCCCATCGGCCCCCTCGATGCCTGCCAGGACGAAATCACAGAGCGCGGCGGCGTGGAGGACGACCGCAGGCGGCCGCACGAGAGACCTCATGCCCCCGGCGAGGGATTCGTTGGTGGAAAACGGACGGACATCCGCGCCTGGCGGCGGGGGGAAAGTCGCCGCCTCGCTGCGAAAACAGACCACCTCGAACCCCTGCCGCAGAAACGCTTCGGCGAGGAGCGTCCCGATCTCCCCCGTCGAGAAATTGGTGATCCGCCGGACTTGGTCGATATTTTCGTAAGCCGGTCCGCAGGTGATGCAGGCGAGGGGAGGCATGGGGCTTAAGTTTTAAGGTTCAAGTGGTCGGATGCGGCGGTCATCTTCGATCTCTGAAGGCCGGTTGCTTACGCCTTGATTCTTAAAACGCAAACCTCCTTCAGTGCCTGAAATGCCGCGTGCCGGTGAAGACCATGGCGACCTGGCGCTCGTCCGCCGCCTTGATGACTTCGGGGTCCTTGACCGAGCCGCCGGGCTGGATCGCCGCCGTGGCCCCGGCCTCGGCGGCCGCGACAAGCCCGTCGGGAAACGGAAAAAACGCATCGCTGCAAACCGCGCTGCCCTTGAGCGAAAGCCCGGCTTCGGCGGCTTTCCAGACGGCGATGCGGGAGGAATCCACGCGCGACATCTGACCGGCCCCGATCCCGAGCGTCCTGTCTTTGCCCGCGTAAACGATGGCGTTCGACTTCACGTGCTTGACGATCTTCCACCCGAATTCCATGGCCTCGATCTCGTCCTTTGTCGGCGGACGCGAGGTGACGACCTTGTGTTCGAGGTCCGGGATGTCCGCCGAGTCGGAATCCTGGACGAGCAGGCCGCCGATCACGCTGCGGGTGTCGCGGACGTGTTGCGGGAGCGGCTTCGTGACCCGCATCAGGCGCAGGTTTTTCTTTTTTTGGAGGAGCGAGCGGGCCTCGGATTCGAAATCCGGGGCGATGATCACCTCGCTGAAAATTTCGGAGATCGCCTTGGCGAGCGGGAGCGTGACCGGGAGGTTGCAGATGATGATGCCGCCGAACGGGGCCTGTTTGTCGGTGGCGAACGCCTTCTCCCAGGCCGCGCGGAGATCCCCGTCGCTGCCGACTCCGCACGGGTTGGTGTGCTTGAGGATGGCGACCGTGGGTTTGGAAAATTCCTCGATGAGGTTCCTGGCGGCGCTGATGTCGAGGATGTTGTTGTAGGAAAGTTCCTTGCCGTGGAGTTTTTCGAAATGCTCGTTGAAGCGTCCGTAGAGCTCGGCGTGCTGGTGGGGGTTCTCGCCGTAGCGCAGGCGCATTTCGAGCGGCAGGTCGAGGCGGAAGCTCGCGCACGTTTCCTGCTCCTTGTTGAGGAAATCCGCGATCGCGGCATCGTAGGCGGACGTGGTGGCGAAGGCCTTGATCGCGAGCCGTTCGCGCAGCTTCCGCCCGGTCCCGCCTTTCTCCTCGCGAAGGTCCTCGATCACGGCGGGGTAATCCTTCGGATCGGTCACCACGCAGACGGACTGGTAGTTTTTCGAAGCGCTGCGGATCATCGAAGGCCCCCCGATGTCGATCTGCTCGATGGCCTCGGCCAGCGTGACCCCCTCCCTGGCCACTGTGGCCTCGAACGGATACAGGTTGACCACGACCATGTCGATCGGCTTGATCCCATGCGCTTTTGCCTGCTCTTCGTGCCCTTCGTTCCCCCGCAGATAGAGCAGCCCGCCATGAATCTTCGGATGAAGGGTTTTGACCCGGCCTTCGAGGATCTCCGGAGACCCGGTGAACTGCGACACCTCGACAGTCGCGATGCCTGCCGCCTGCAGGGCCTTGGCCGTTCCTCCGGTGGAAAGGATCTCGACCCGGTGGGCGGCCAGTTCTTTGGCAAGTTCGAGGATCCCGGTCTTGTCGGAGACGGAGATCAGAGCGCGTTGGATTTTCATTTCAGGAGTGGGTATCGGTTTTACGGGGTCGGGCAGGGGAATTCAATCCCCATCCCCGAACCGGTTGTGGAGGCGGTTGTGCCAACCGCCTTTCCCGGGGGACCAGGCCCCTGGCACGGGGGGGCTCTGCAATTTGTCTTCGGTGATGCTCCCGCCGGTCGGGGTCGGGGGGCTCACGCCCCGCCCCGTCCCCGGAAATTCCAGACCAGTCGCGCGTAGGTCTGCGAGGGGTTGTCGCCGAGATGGTCGACGGCGAGACGGCGGAGACCGCCCGCGTAGTCGATGCGGAAAAGCCCGAATCTCGGCGTGAACGACCCCCACTCGTAGTTGTCGGTAAGCGACCAGTGGAGGTAGCCGAGAACGGGCAGATTCTCGTCCAGCATCCGGCGGACTTCGCCGAAATGAGCCGTGAGAAATTCGCTGCGGGTGATCCTGTCTTTCCGGTGTCCGCCGGGCCGGTTGTCGGCCTTGAACCGCTGGGCCATCCCGTTTTCCGCGACCAAGATCCCTTTTTTCGGGAAGGCCCGCGAGTAATGCGAGCAGAACGCGTGGAGCCCCTCGGGGAGAATGTGCCAGTCCCACCACTTGCTGGAAAGCCCGTCCATCAGATACCCGTGCAGGCTCCCGCTGGGAAATTCCAGATCGCCGAACGAAGGGATCCGGAAAATGTGGCTCAGGAACGGGTCGTAATAGTCCAGGCCGAGGAAATCGAGGACGCCAACACGCTTCGAGCGGGCGGCCTCGTCGAGGAAAAAACGGAACGCCCCGGTCGTGGCGGCCCGGCTCGCAAAATGGTTGGCCATGCCCTGGATGACCCGCCCCGCCCAGGCCAGCGGGTCGGCGCGGAGCGGAAGGTAGGCCAGCAGCAGGGATTCCCGCAGCGCTTCGGAACGGGCCGCGAAATAGGCCGACAGCGACCCGGAGGAAACCCCGTGCTCGCGGAGGCAGAGCAGGTCGAGCAGCATCTGCTCCGACCAATAGACATCGCTGCAAAAGGTGTTCATCGCCACCCTCGGGGCCGACCAGCCGCGCGATTCATACAGGTCGTGGATGGCGTTGTAGGCGCGGACGTGCGCGGCGAGCAGCCGGTTGTAGGCACGGACCCCGACGGAAATTCCGGATTCCGGCCCGCCGGGGAAATGCCTGTTCAGATACGTGTTCAGCACGAGCATGTTCGGCTCGTTGATCGTGACATACCAGGACACCGGCTCCTGGCCCAGCGGGCCGCACAGCCGCTCGTTCAGGCGGTCGAGCGTCCGGGCGACAAACTTCTCGAACAGCTCCGGGGTGGAGTCCTTGAGCCAGGCATCGACGCCCACCCAGGCCGGGTGCGTGAAGTGGTGGAGCGTCACGACCGGCTCGAGCCCCGCCTGACGGCAGGCGGCGACTCTGTCCGCATAGGCGTCAACCGCCGTCAGGTCGAAGTCCGGGGCGGGGCCGGACCCCAGGGAATCGCCGGGCTGGACGCGCGCCCACTCGATGCTCAGGCGGAAGGCGTTCAGCCCCATCCCGCGGCAAAGTTCGAAATCCTCCCGGTAGCGGTTCCAAAAATCCGTCGCGGCCCCCGTGCGCGCGACCTTCCCCGCGATTTCGTGCGCCGCCCAGTTGTTCCTGGGTTGCCCGGGGCCGTTGAACCCTCCCTCGCACTGGTAGCCGGACGTGGCGACGCCGACCAGAAACTCCGGAGCGCAGCGCCGGAGTTCTTCGGTTTCAGAATCGCCCGGGCTGTTCATGCCAATAGTTTTCAGCGGTTCAGTTCGCGCGGCGGCCATGTCTTTCTGAATGCTGGATCACTGAAAACCGAACGCCCGCTTCACGAGGCCGCGATGCGTTTCCGGAGAGCCTTTTCGCGGAGTTTGGAAATCTTCACCGGCGGTCGGTCGGGTGCCTCCAGGACAAGGCGCGCGATGTCGCGGGCGGCGGAGGGGTGCCCGAGGGCGCGGGCGTTTTCGGACATGGCCCGGATCCGGGCCGGGTTCTCGAGCAGCTTCTTGAGCTTGTGGGCGATCACCGTCACCTCGGTGCATTTGAGTGCGGCACCCGCTTCGAGGAGGACGTCGGAATTGCGTTCCTCCTGTCCGCCGATCGGGTCCAGGATCACCATCGGCAGGCCGCGCGCAAGCGCCTCCGCGGTCGTCATCCCCCCCGGCTTGCTGAGCAGGATCGTCGCCGCCCCCAGGAAATCCGGCATCTCCGCCGTATACCCGAACACCCGGAAATCATCGGGCCGGTCCCTGACCAGGTGCCCCACCTCGTCCTTGAGCTCGGCGTTCTTCCCGCAGACGACGATGGCCTGAAAATCGCAATCGATCTGGAGAAGCCGCTTCACCACGGCGGTGGCGGGGCTCAGCCCGAGGGTTCCCCCTGCGACAAGAAGAGTCGGGCGGTCGGGCCGCAAGCCGTGGCGCCGGAGCACGGCCGCCGCGTCGACCGGCTTCTCGAACTCCGGCTCGACGGGAATCCCGGTGACCTCGATATGGTCGCCGGGCAGGCCGAGCGCCTCCATGTGGATCTTGTCCTCCTCCTGGGCGACAAAATACCAGTCGAAAGCCCGCGTGATCCAGAAAGCGTGAAAATGGAAATCCGTCACGACGATCCCGAGCCGCGCATCGAGTTTCCCGTTGAAAATCAGCCACGACAGGACGCCCGCCGGCATGAAGTGCGTGCACAGGATGATGTCCGGACGGAACTCTTTGACCAGGTTGATCAGCGGGAGCGCCTGCGGCAGATCGAGCGCCAGCCGACCCCTGTCCGAAACCCACGGGTCATCGCTCGACTCATACCACCAGCCCAGAAACTCCGGGAGCATCGAGGACAATTTGGAATAGAGGGTCGAATAAAGCTGCTTGTGGAGGACGTTCGTGTGGTCGAGCGAATCATCCGAAAGGACCTCTTCGACATCCGGGCGGTCCCGCATCACGCGGGCGAGCGCATCCGCCGCCTTGACGTGCCCGGAGCCCACCGACGCCGAAAGAATGAGGACCCGCTTGCCCATGGATGCCATCATCGTGCAGCAAGGCTCCCGTTTCCTCAAGCACCATCCGCGACGGGAGGAACGCGACAGGCCGATTTCCCGGGCTTGCCATCCGGCTCCGCATGCACGATGGAAAAGGCAGGCGGCGGCTGCCGCGAGCTGTTCAAACCCCGATGAAAGCCGTGAAATTCCACAACGCCAACGCGCGGATTTTTGTCCCCGACCGGACACCGGAAGCGCTCGGGCGGATCACGCATCTGGGCATCGGGGCGCACCAGGACGATCTCGAGTTCATGGCGTATCACGGCATCCTCGCCTGCCGCCACAGCCGGGAGAAATGGTTTGGCGGGGTCACCTGCACGGACGGCGCCGGAAGTTTCCGCGCCGGGGACTACTCGGATTTCACCGACGAGGAAATGCGGCGGACGCGGTTCAGGGAGCAGGAGGCGGCGGCCGTCGTCGGAAATTACGGGGTCATGATCCAGCTGGGATACCCGAGCGGCGCGGCGAAGAGCCCGGCGGATCCCTCGCTGAAAAACGACCTCCTGCAAATCCTCTCCGCAACCCGCCCGGAAGCCGTCTATACCCACAACCCGGCGGACAAGCACGACACCCATATCGGGGTTTTTGCCGCCACGATCCAGGCTCTGCGGGAAATGCCGCCTGCGGAGAGGCCGAAAGCCGTCCACGGCTGCGAGGTCTGGCGGGGGTTGGACTGGATGCCGGACGAGGAAAAGGTGGTCCACGAGGTCGGCGCGCACGAGAACCTGGCGTCCGCCCTGAACGGGGTCTTCGACTCCCAGATCGCGGGAGGCAAGCGCTACGACCTCGCCACCCTCGGCAGGAGGCGCGCGAACGCGACATTCTTCGATCCCCATGCCGCAGACGGCTGCGGGGGCGTCTCCTTCGCCATGGACCTCACCCCTCTCGTCGCCGATCCCTCGCTCGACATCGTGGAATACGTGCTGGGATTCATCCGTCGCTTCGAGGCCGATGTCCGCGACAAGCTCGCCAGACGCCTCGGCTGAACCCGGCATGGAAATCAAAATGCCCCCTGCATTCCGGAATTGATTTTTCCCGTGGGAGGAAGAGATTCGGCGGAATGCACGATCCGCGTTGCGACAAGCTGGCCGATGTTCTGACCCGCCACTCCACCAAACTCGAGGAGGGGGAGAATGTCCTGATCGAAGTTTTCGACGCGCCGGACGAGATCGCGGTGGCGCTGATCCGGGCCGTGAGGGCGGCGGGGGCCGTGCCGTTTGTAAACGTCCACCACTCGCGCATCGCGAGGGAGCTCTCCCTCGGCGCGACCGAGCCCCAGCTCGCGGTGTCGAGCGGAGTCGAGCTCGCCCGGATGAAAAAAATGCATGCCTACATCGCGGTGCGCGGAAGCCACAACATCACCGAAATGTCGGACGTGCCGGACGAAACCATGCGCCTCATCACCGGGAAAATGCGGCCCGTGATGGATTGGCGGATCAACAGGACAAAATGGGTCGTCCTCCGCTGGCCGACCCCGGCCATGGCCCAGCAGGCCCAGATGAGCACCCCGGCGTTCGAGGACTTTTTTTTCAAGGTCTGCACGCTGGACTATTCGCGCATGGCCCCCGGCATGGACGCGCTCAAGGCGCTCATGGACAAAACCGACCGCGTCCACATCAAGGGACCCGGAACGGACCTGCGCTTTTCGATCAGGGACATCGGCTCGGTGACCTGCGGCGGCGACCGGAACATCCCGGACGGCGAGGTGTTTTCATGCCCGGTGAAAACGAGCGTCGAGGGGCATGTGTCGTTCAATGTGCCCAGCATCTACCAGGGCCTGGCCTTCGACGGCGTGCGCCTGGAATTTTCCGGCGGGCGCATCGTCGACGCCACGGCCAACAACACCGCGGCGCTGAACAGGATTCTCGACAGCGATGCCGGGGCACGGTTCATCGGCGAATTCAGCCTCGCGTTCAACCCGCACATCCTGCACCCGATGCGGGACATCCTCTTCGACGAAAAAATCGCGGGCTCGTTCCATTTCACGCCCGGGCAGGCCTACAGGACCGCCGGGAACGGCAACACCAGCCGCATCCACTGGGACATGGTTTGCATCCAGCGTCCGGAGTGCGGCGGGGGGGAGGTCTGGTTCGACGGGAAACTGGTCCGCAAGGACGGGATCTTCACCCTCCCTGCCTTGAAAAAGCTGAACCCCGACCACCTTCTGGGGAAGCGTCCGTGACATGTTGACCTCCTCGATCATGAACCCGCTGGAGGAGCGGATGGGATACAAGTTCCGCAACGGGCTCCTGCTGGCCGAGGCGCTCACGCACCCGAGCATTTCCCTCGAACGAAAAGATTACCCGTTCGACAACCAGCGGCTGGAATTTCTCGGAGACGCGGTGATCCAGGTCGTCGTCACCGAGCACCTGTTCCAGATGTTCCCGGATTTCAGCGAGGGGCAGATGACAAAACTCCGCACCCGGATCGTCTCGCGCATGGCGCTTCGCGAGCGGGCGGTCGCACTCGATCTCGGCAGCTTTCTGATGATGGGGCGCGGCGAGGAATCCAGCGGGGGCCGCGAGCGGGCCTCGAATATCGCCGATGCCTTCGAGGCGGTCGTCGGGGCGATTTATCTCGACGGGGGGTTCGAGGCGTCCAGGATTTTTCTGCTCCGCCAGATGGAGGAGGTCTTCGCCGATCTCGCCAGCCAGCCGGAGGAAATCAACCCGAAGGGGATCCTTCAGGAAAAACTCCAGTCCATCGCCCCGAACGCCCCCGCCTACGAACTGCTCTCCCAGACCGGCCCCGAGCACTCCAAGCGATTCGTCTGCCGCGTGATGTGGAATGACCAGGAACTCGGGCGCGGCGAAGGGCTCAGCAAAAAAGAGGCCCAGGTGGCCGCTGCCGTGAGCGCCCTCGAACAGCGGCCCTGGGAAAAGCGACGGAAGGCAATACCGACATGATTTATCACCTCTCTCTTCAAACCACCGGCCTCGCGGCGGGGCTCCTGCTCATCGTCGCCCACGCCTTCGCGCTGGCCCGCCCGGAGCAGGCGATCGCATGGGCGAAGACGTTTCCCCGCTCGCGGGTTGCGGCCACCGCGCTCATCGCGGCCGCAGCGGTCTGGAGCTTTCTCCTCGTGCGATCCATCGACCTCGGGGAGTTTTCCCAGCTCCGCGGCATCATGCTGCTGGCGATCGTGGCCGGAGCGGTTCTCTCGTGGATCTACGTCCCGGAATTCCTTGCCGTGAGGTCCCTGGGAATGCTGCTGCTCCTCGCGTCCGAACCGCTGCTCGAGTCCGCCGTTCTCCGGCACGAACCCACCCGCCTCCTCCTGGTCGTCCTGGCCTACGTCTGGGTGATCGCCGGGCTGTTCTATGTCGGGATGCCCTACCTCCTGCGCGATGAAATCCAATGGGTGACGGCGAACAGGAACCGCTTCAAATCCGGCTCCGTGGCCGGTGCGGTTTACGGCCTCGCCCTCGTGGTCTGCGCCTTGTTTTTCTGGTAGGGGAATCGGGGGCGGCCTTCCGGACGCCCTCCCCCCTCGACTTCAGGAATATCGCCCGCGCCGAAAACGGCTTCTCCGCCCCCTGTCGCATTCCGGAGAATCCCTCCGATCCGCGAGGTGCCCATGTTCTGTTTGTGCTTGTTTCGGGGGGTGTCAGAACGGCATTGTTCCGCGCATCTCGCGGCACCTTTGCCCCGCGCAACAGAAAAGTCACCATGACACAGAAAAAAGAATGTCCAGCCGACGGCGACGCGATCGCCGAAGGCAAAACAAAAATCATCCTGGCTGTCGGGGAGGATGCGGGGAAAGTGTTGGTCCTCTCGAAGGATGACATCACCGCTGGAGACGGGGCGAAGCATGACCTCATCGAGGGGAAAGCCGAGTTCGCGACCCGGACAACCTGCAACGTGTTCCGGCTCCTCAAAGCCTGCGGCCTCCCCGTGGCCTTCGAGGAACAGGTCGATGCCAGAACATTCCTGGCCCCGCGATGTCACATGCTTCCCTACGAAGTGGTCGTCCGGCGCGAAGCCCACGGCTCCTATCTCAAGCGGATGCCCGGCCTCGCCAAGGGCCACCTCTTCCCCAGGCTGCTCGTGGAGTTTTTTCTCAAAACGAGCGGCAAAAAATGGAAGGATCACGGGCTCCCCTGCGACGACCCGCTCATGGAATATTCGGAAGGAACCGTCGCCCTCCACGAGCCGTCGAAACCGGTGGGCGCGCCCTTCCTGGCCCTGCAGGGGGGCGAGGTCTTCGCCTGCGCCGACGAGTGGAAACTCTTTTCGGAAATCTCGAGGATCGCCCGCCGGGCCTTTCTCGCCCTGGAAAAAGCATGGCAGATCGAGGGGCGGACGCTCGTGGATTTCAAGGTCGAATTCGGTCTGGCAAAAAACGGGACGCTTCTCCTGGCCGACGTGATCGACAACGACTCGTGGCGGGTGCTCGAAAATGGAGCCCACATCGACAAGCAGGCATATCGCGACGGAGGAAAACTCGATGACGTCGCGGAAAAATACCGCCGTGTCGCCGACATCACCGCCCGCTTCCGCCTGCCGGTCCAGCAGGTCATCCTCTGGCGCGGGTCCGACCAGGACGATGTGACGCCGCTGGCCGAGGCTCTCGACAAGCTGGGCGGCGGATCCCCGGACAGCCGGTTGAAGGTCACCACCGCAACCTGCTCGATCCACAAAGAGCCGGTGCGCGGGCTGAACGAGCTTAACCGCCTCGTTCAGCAGGTGTCCGATTCTGTCGTGATCGCCTTCATCGGACGGTCGAACGGTGCCGGCCCGACGTTGTCGGCTTCAACCACGGTCCCGGTGATCACCGTCCCGGCCGGCTTCAAGGATTTTCCGGAAGACGTGTGGTCGTCGTTGCGGGTGCCGTCGAACGTGCCGGTCACCACTGTTCTGGAACCCGCCAACGCGGCCCTGGCCGCCCTCGAAATCCTGGCGTTGCGCAACCCGCGACTTTACATGGCCCTGCGGGAGCGGATCGAGGAGCGGCTGGTCAACGCGATCCCACTTCAGTAACAGTTTCGCCATTGGGACGCACCTGCGGGGGATGGGATTTTTTCTGTGGCGATAAAATGACGCCGTGCTTTGATACCCCTCATGGCACTCCTGATAAAGAACGGGGAAATTGTGACGGGGGATTCACGGTTTGTGGCGGACATCTGGTGCGAGGGGGAAACGGTCACCCGCATCGACAAAAATATTCCCGCCCCGCCCGGTGCCGAGGTCGTGGATGCCGCAGGCAAATATGTGTTTCCTGGATTCATCGACCCGCACACCCACATCCATCTGCCGTTCATGGGGACATTTTCCAAGGACACCTATTCCACGGGCACGCAGGCCGCTGTCGTCGGCGGGACAACGACGATTTTCGACATGTGCTGCCCGTCCCGGTCGGAAGAGCCGGCGGAAGGGTTTGCCACGTGGAAGGCCCAGGCCGAGGGGCGGGCCTGCTGCGATTACACCTTCCACATGGGCGTCACGAAATTCCGGGAGGGAACGGAAGCCCAACTGAGAAAGATCGTTTCCGAAGGGGTCCAGTCCTTCAAAGTCTTCCTCGCCTACAAAGGGGCCTTCGGAATCGATGACGCCGAACTCTTCGCAACCCTCCGGCTCGCGCGGGAACTCGGCGTCGTGACCACCGCCCACTGCGAGAATGAAACGCTCGTTTCCGAACTCCAAAAAAAACTGCTCGCGGAGGGAAAAGCCGGGCCGGAATGGCACCACGAAAGCCGCCCGCCCCGGGTCGAGGCGGAGGGCGTCCACCACCTCATGACATTCGCGGAAACCACCGGTGCCCCGGTTTACATCGTCCACCTGAGCTGCCGGGAGGCCCTTGAGGAGGCGGTCCGCGCCCGCCTGCGGGGCGTGGATGTGCGGATCGAAACGCTTATCCAGTATCTCGTGCTGGACAAGACGTGGGCGGAAAAACCGGGTTTTGAAGGCGCAAAATTCGTCATGTCTCCTCCCCTGCGGGACAAATCAAACCAGAATTTCCTGTGGTCGGCCCTCCGCCAGGGCCTGGTCGACACGGTCGGCACCGACCACGCCCCGTTCGACTTCGAAACCCAGAAGCCCATGGGCCTGGCGGATTTCACGAAAATCCCGAACGGCATCCCCTCTCTGGAAGACCGCATCCCGCTGCTCTACACCCACGGCGTCTGCGCCGACCGCATCGACCTCCAGACCTTTGTCAACAGCGCCAGCACCAACGCGGCGAAAATTTTCGGTCTCTTCCCGAAAAAGGGAACCATCCAACCGGGCGGCGACGCCGACCTGGTTGTCTTCGACCCCGCCTATCGGGGAACCCTCTCCGCGAAAACCCAGACATCCGCCGTGGACTACAACGCTTTCGAAGGCTGGGAAATCCAGGGCAGGCCATCGGTCGTCACCGTGCGCGGAGAAATCGCCGCCCGCGATGGACGGTTCACCGGAAAAACCGGCCGCGGGAAATTTCTTCGGCGACCTCTCTCGCAAAATACGTCAGGATCAAATCCGCCCCGGCCCGCTTGATCGCGACCAGCGATTCGTCCCGCGTCCGCCCGTAATCCAGCCAGCCCAGCTTCGCCGCCGCGTGGATCTGCGCATACTCCCCGCTCACCTGGTATGCCGCGACGGGAACCGGAGAATGATCCCGGACTTCCCGGACAATATCCAGATAGCATGAGGCCGGTTTGACCATCACGATATCGGCCGACTCCAACTCGTCGAGCCCGACTTCCAGCCGGGCCTCGCGCCGGTTGCCGGGATCCAATTGGTAAGTCGCCTTGCTGATCGCGCCTTTCCCGGTTTTGCTGCCCACGGCGTCGCGGAACGGCCCGTAGAACGCGGACGCGAACTTGGCCGCGTAGGCGACGATCGCGACATCGGTGCGCCCCGCCTCGTCCAGCGCCCCTCGGATCGCCCCGACGCGCCCGTCCATCATATCCGATGGGGCGACCATATCCGCGCCGGCCTCGGCCTCCAGGACGGCCAGACGACAAAGAATCCCGACTGTCGGGTCGTTATCCACGGTCAAGCCATCCGGCGAGAGCAAGCCGTCGTGCCCATGCGAAGTGTAGGGATCGAGCGCCACATCGGCGATCACCACGAGGTCCGGGCATTTCTCTTTCACGGCCCGGATCGCCCGGAAGAGCAGGTTGTCCGGGCTCAAACCATGCGAGCCGGCGGGATCTTTCAGGCATTGCTCGATGGAGGGGAAAATCGCCACGGCGGGAATCCCCCATTTTTCCGCCTCCTGGCAGCACCCGACGAGGGATGCGACGGAATTCCTGAACACTCCCGGCATCGACTCGATTTCGGAACGGGCAGCCCCTCCGTGAACGAACAGCGGCCAGATCAAATCGCTCGCGTGCAGGTGGGTTTCCCGGACCATGCGCCGGATATTCGCCGTCCGTCTCAGGCGGCGGAGGCGCCGCGGCAAATGGAGATTCATGCCTTGAGAGCTAGCCCGGAAGCCCCCCTTTTGCGAGGAGGAAGAGAGAGTCTTTTCCGAGGGCTGGAGCCCCGACGCCAAAGGGCACGGCATCGGAACCCGCGATCGCGAATTCGTGTTCACGGCCTACATCGGGCAATACTCCGGTGGAAACTGGAACTCCACGATCCAGGTGGAGAACAACAAAATCGAGAACGGGAGCCTCCCGAACCTGCTGGATTTCATGCGCGTTTGGTCGAAGAACAAGGTCAAGACCAACTACCGGAACGTGCGGGCGATCCGGCTCGACAGCGAGCAGCTTTTCGTCGGGGACAAAGAAACAGGCGGGCCACCGCCGTTTGTCTTCATGACCGGAACCCGGGATTTCAAACTCAGCGACAAAGAAGTCGAAAACCTGCAGAGATACGTCCGGTTGGGGGGGCGCGATCTGGGGGGACAGTTCGGTGCCGGGTCGCAACTCCCGGTTCGACATCGCCTTCCGCCGCGAGATGAAGCGGGTCATCGCGGATGTGAACAAGGATTGGGAAGCTCTCCCGGGGAACCACCCGATCTATTCCGGAGCCTATTTCCCGGAGGTCAAGGATGTTCCGGCCGGTTTGAATTTTTACAAAGAGCCCGTCTACGTGCTCAAAATCTACGGCGAAATAGCGGTCCTCTACACCGCGAACGATTACGGGGACATGTGGCAGGTCGGCCTCGATGACAAAGGCCAGGTGGACATGAGAAGGAATGAGCGGTATGCCTTCGTCGCGCTCAACCAGACAGTCTGGGACAACCGCGGGACCTACCTTCGGAACCTCACGCCGCAGTCCCTCACCCAAACCTACAAGTTCGGGACAAATCTCGTCATCCACCTGCTCACCCGTTGGGAAAACAGAACCGCTTCCGCACTTTAGTTCAGAGCCGTTTCATCTGAAAAGGCGTCGCCACACACGTTTGGAAGTGCCACAATTCCAACCATAGCAAAGGCAATGCCAAAAGAGGCATACACACGGGCAAGCTTCATTCTACTCACGGTCCGCAACAAAGGCGGAGCGGCTTTCGTTCATCATCCTGACAAGTCAACGGCCGGACCCGCCAAAACCACCGCTGTTCCCGGCAACCCGCGAACTACCCTGTGCGTTTTTCAGCCGGGTGTTCCTTATGAAACCGAGTGAGACTCGCGACCAGCCGCCCGGGAAAAGGCGGGAGGGCTTGATCCGGAGCGGTCTCCCCCGTATCATGGGCCGATGCGGGGACGCTGTTTTTCGAGGAGAATCCTGTGAGCGCGTGGCGCTGCCAATCCGGCGTGTGGAGGCCGTGCGTCGGCGTTCCTGTCGAAGACCGGGGGTTCCGGTATGGGATGAGCGTTTTCGAGACGGTCGCGATCCATCGCGGGCGGGCGATTTTTTGGGAGGCCCATCTGGAGCGGTTCGCGCGTGCCGTGAGTTCGGCGGGATGGGGCGAGGTGGCCGTGGGCGGGATCCCGGAGGACTGCACGAAAATCCGGGACGGAGTGGTCCGGGTTTATGTCACGGCGGGTCCGGGGCGTCCGGATGATGCGTTTTGCGGATCGGTCTACGCGCTTTTTGAGGAATGCGAGGTGGGGACGGAGTTTCCTGCCGTGCGCGCGGCTTCTTCGTCGGCTCCGTATTTGCCGGGACCGGGCGGGCGGAAAACCGGGAACTACTGGCAGAACGTGGATGCGTTGGCGTCGGCACCGGGCCTGGGCGCGGAGGATGCCCTGCTGTTCAATCCGTCCGGCGCCCTCGTCTGCGCGAGCATGGCGAATGTTTTTTTGGAGGTCGACGGCGTTTGGAAAACCCCGGCACCGGAGGCCGGGGCGCGGGATGGGGTGATCCGGGCCTGGGTCCAGGAACAGATGCCTGTGGAAGAAGCCCTGCTCGGGGCGGACGACGTGGCGCGATGCACCGCCTGCTTTTTGACGAACAGCCGGGTCGGCGTGCGGGCGGTTTCGGAAATCGACGGCCGCCCGCTGCGCTCCGATGTCGCCGCGTTGCAGCGGCTTTACCGCGATCAGGTGCTCTGATTTCCCGGCCCCGCTCAGAACTGCCGCAAAAACCGCAGGTCGTTTTCGACGAGCATCCGGATGTCGGGGATTTTGGCGAGGTTCATGGCGAGGCGGTCGAGGCCGAACCCGAAGGCGAAGCCGGCGACCGCTTCGGGATCGTAGGCGCGGTCGCCGCGGCGGTCGCAGATCGCTTCGAACACCGCAGGATCGACCATGCCGCAGCCGGCGAGCTCCATCCACCGGTTGCCCAGCGCTTCGGTCCGGATGTCGATCTCGTAACTCGGTTCGGTGAACGGGAAAAAATGCGGGCGGAATTGCAGGCCGGTGTCCGGGCCGAAAAGCTCGCGGAAGAAAAATTCGAGCGTGCCCTTGAGATCGGCAAGGCTCGCATTTTCCGCCACGTAGAGCCCTTCCATCTGGGTGAACTGCGCGAGGTGCGTGGCATCGACCTCATCGCGGCGGTAGGCCGCGCCCGGGGCGATGATCCGGACCGGCGGCAGTGTGTTCTCCATCACGCGGATCTGCACGGTCGAGGTGTGCGAGCGCAGAAGGCGTCCGTCCGGCAGATAGAACGTGTCCTGCTCGTTCCGGGCCGGATGGTCGGGCGGGGTGTTCAGCGCGTCGAAACAATGCCATTCGGTCTCGATGTCGGGGCCGTCGGCGATGGCGAATCCCATGCGCCGGAAACACCGCACCGCACGGTCCATCAACCGCGTGAGCGGATGCAGCGTGCCGGTCGCGCCGAATGTCCCGGGCAGGGTCAGATCGAGGGCCGAGGCCGCTGCGGCGTCCGCTTCCCCGAGCAGGCGGATCTCCCGGGCCTCCAAGGCCGACGTCACGGCCTGCCGCAAGTCGTTGAGAAGTTTCCCGAAACGCGGGCGGTCTTCCTTCGCGACATGGCGCATGCCTTCGCTGAGGGCGGTGATCGCCCCGCTTTTTCCAAGAAAGCGCACGCGTGCCGCATCGAGCGAGGCCCGGTCGGAGACGGCCCCGATGACGTTCAGCGCTTCGCCGCGCAGGACTTCGATTTGCTGCTCCATCGGCTCATTCCGTGGCATGGGCGTCCTGCCCATGCGGGGAAACCCGGCAACGCATGGGCAGGGAGCCCATGCCGCAACCGAAGGTTTTTGCGCTGCCTTCGTGCTGGCGGTTTTCAACCCTCATCGCTCCATCAATTCTTCGGTGGGAAAATCGGCGGCGGGAGTCGCGGCACAGGCAGGGCACCCATGCCTCGACCGATGAACCATCAGGCCGCCAGCTTCCTGGGATGCTTGGTCTCGAGAGCGGATTTTGCCTTGTCGGCAATCTGGTTGAACACCGCCTCGTCCTGGATGGCGATGTCGGAAAGGACTTTCCGGTCGATCAGGATGTTGGCGGCTTTGAGACCCTCGATGAAGCGGCTGTAGGTCAGGCCCTGGGCGCGGACGGCGGCGCTCAGGCGGGTGATCCAGAGAGCGCGGAAATTGCGCTTGCGGGTCTTCCGGTCACGGTAGGCCCAGTATTTCCCCTTCATCTGCGCGTCTTTGGCGTAGCGGAAGAGTTTGGAACGGCGGCCGCGGTAGCCCTTGGAGGCGTCGATGACGCGTTTCCGGCGGGCGCGGCTGGCGGGAGCGTTGGTTGCTCTTGGCATGTGATTTCACCCCGCTTTCGCAGGGTCTCCTCGGAGCGGTTGTTCGTTTCGTTGCGATCCCCGGACTCACCGGCTCCGTGATCCCCGGATGGACTCCGGGGCAGACCGGGGGATCAAAATTATTCAGTGGCTGAACGGCAGGTTGGCCTTGATGCGGGCCACGTCGGAATCGTGCACCAGCGTGGATTTCGCCATATGGCGCTTTTTCTTGGAGCTCTTGCTCGCAAGAAGGTGGCGGCGGCTGCTTTTGGCGCGCTTGATTTTGCCGGTTCCAGTGATCTTAAATCGTTTGGCCACGGACTTGCGGGTTTTGCTGCGGGCGATTGGCTTTGGCATGGGAAAAGTCACGCAGAATACCAAACGGCTGGAGCGATGCAACCAGAAATTGGCCCTGAAGGAAATGGCATCCAAAAATTCTCCCAGGCCTTCGACTTTATATCGAAGGTCTCTCCCGCGAACGGACCGCCGCGTTTTCCCGCTGGATGGCCTCGACCAATTCCGCTTGGTTCCTGCGGTCGGGCGTCCAGGTTTCGATGGTGATGCCGGTGAGCGGGACTTCGCGCGCCATGCGGAGCACGGCGTCGGCCGGGCTGTAAATCTGGACGAGCTTGCCGGCGTCGCGGATGCGTTTGAGCAGCGGCCACCATGCCGGGTCGGCTGCATGAGGCTGGCCGTCACCCGGAATCCACTGCACGCCCTTGAGGCCGGGAATGTCCAACAAGTGGTCGAGGTGAGGGATCTGCCCCTTGCCGTCGAGGTGGTAGAAACCGTGGTCGAGCCTGGCGCAGCAGGCGGCCAGGTCCGGCACAACCCATTCGGCGAATTGGTCGGGGCCGATCATGTAGGAAAAATCGCACTGCATCGTGCAGGTTCGGCCCGGGCTCCAGAGAGGAGTCCAGGCGCTGGTGCCGCGTCCGGCCGGGACGATCTCGGCGGCGAGTTCCTCGTAATAGCGCAACCACAGCGGCGTGATGAGCCGGCAGAGTTCCCCGACGCCGTCGGGATCGTCCATGCAATCGAGCAGCAGCGGCTGCGTCTCGCGAAGCGAGGCGGCGATGTCGAGCCCGCCGCCGATGTCGGTGAAGCCAACCTGGGCGCAGCCGTCGAAGACGGCGGCGCAGGCGCGCGTCAGGTCGCGGACCCGCCGCCACCAGCGGTTGTCCGCATCGTAAGCGGGACGGATTTCGCGGAGCGGCTTGTCCTTCCAGATTCCCGGATAGAACCACATCGAGTCTTTGGTCGGGTGGGCATCGCCGCCGACGAAGGCCGCCGCGATGCCGGGGCCGAAGTTGATCCAGAAG
Source organism: Terrimicrobiaceae bacterium (assembly GCA_041675465.1). Lineage (GTDB taxonomy): Bacteria > Verrucomicrobiota > Verrucomicrobiia > Chthoniobacterales > Terrimicrobiaceae > QYQL01. Next base: position 24,905 of record JBAYTU010000035.1, read on the forward strand.
CGCGGCCAGGCATCGCCGGCGAGCGGGATGCGGCGAATATCGTTCCATATCTCCTCCGCGACGGCCTCGGCGGGGATGTCGTGCGCGAGTTTGCCGGTCTCACCGCACCCCTTCCACCAGGCGGGGGCGGGGCGCCCGGCCAGAACGGTGCCAGCGGCAACAAGCATGGGGCGGTCGAGTTCGTGGTTCCACCACGCGGTCCAGTCCCGCTCAAGCCGGGACCAGTCCTCGTCGGAAAATGGGATGGGGTTGTCCATAATTTCTTCGGGTTGTTTAATTCTTCACGGCCGGTTTGAAAGGCTGAAAATGGATTTCTTTTGTTTTCATTGGAATAATGGAGGCCGGTTTAGCGCCGCAAACCGAATTCCCGTCCGGCGTGATACATGGCCTCGACGTTTTCCAGCGGGGTGCCGGGAGCCAGATTGTTGCCTTCGCGAAGCGTGAACAGTCCGCCTTCGAGAACGCCGGATTCCATGATGCGGCGCACCTCGGCACGGATGCGCTCGGGCGTCGAGGACAACATCATCTCGATGTGGGGCCCGCCCTGGATGTTCACCTGGGGGCCGAGTTCCTGGCGCAGTCTGCCGAAATTCACGGGAAACCCGGTGTCGAATCCCCGGATGTTCAACTCGTCGCGGAGCATCGCAAAATGCCGGGTGGAATCCCCGCACAGGTGGATGTTGCGCGGTCCGGAATCGCCGAATGCCGCGCAGAATTTCCGGTGCTGGGGCACGATGAACTCGCGGCACATTTCGGTCGAGATCATCGCGACGCTGTCGTCCGCGTATGCGAGCCCGGGTTGCGGGGCCGCCATTTCGAAGACCCCGCACCAGGCCCTGATGCGATCGATGGTGGCGGCGGTGATGAAATCGAGCAAAGCATTCATCCGGTCCGGCTCCTCCGCCATCATGAGGCACGCGACGTCGGGCCCGAACAGGTTGCATGCGATGGTAAATGGCCCGTCCGTCCAAACACCGTATTTGACCTCGATGGGGCGTCCCAGAAAGGTTTCGCGGGCGGCGCGTTTTTTGAAATGCTCGAAATGGGAGAGGGCCTTCGCCATGATCCCGCCGAAGGGGTTTGGGATGCCGCCCTCCATGATGCGTTCCGGGGCGTCGCCAAACGCCGGCATGGTGTCGGGCACCTCGCCGTTGATATATTCGACGGCACAGCCGAAAAATGCCGACTCGGCAAAGTTTTGAAAGTCGACGGTGACCATCCACTTGTCAGGCAGGCCGAGCTCCTGGTCCTGGAGGAGGTTGAACCGCCGCCAGCGCTGAAACCGGAGCTGGGCGTCGAACATGACGTCTGGATTTTCGATGTAGTCCTTGAACTCCAGCTTCGCCGGGTTCGCGCCGGGATTGAAGAGGAAGAAGCGCGTGCTGGTTCCGGCGATGACGGGCGTGCGGTATGGATTCCCGGCATGGTAGGCCGCCCACATTTCGCGAACCTCGGCATTGTGCGCATCGAAATCGAAGTCCGCGAGCCTGTCGCCCGGCATGAGCCCGTTGCTGTGCGCGGTGTGCGGGGAAGAAGTGATCATCGGCGGCAATTGTAGCGGGAAGGAGCGATTGAGCTTCCATTTTTCTCCGAACAATGTGCAGGATTCTCCGCTGTCTCGCGTTCGCGCAAAATGGAGTTTCGCCGCCCAAAAGGTTTGTTTGCCGGGTTCCACGCCGGATCGCCGGACCGCCTTGTGCCTGAGTTGATGGAAGTCGGCGAGCAGTGGGCCCCTGCGGACTTTCTGATTTCCGAACACGTCCACCAGGTTTGGGAGTTCTATTTCCAAGTGGGCGGCGAGTCGGAATGGAATGCCGGCGGGAAGAGTTATGCCTTGCGGCCGGGAAGCTTTTTCGCGATGGCTCCCGGCGTTCTTCATCGGATGCGCGAACGCCCGATGGCTCGGCATCATTTTCTGTTCGCCACCATCGACCTCCGGCGCGCTTTCGGGCGCCAAAATGCGTTGCGGGATTCCTGGCGCGGGCGCGAGATCGTCTTCGAGCCGCGCGGAGAAGCCCTCCAGGCACCTTTCCGCCAGTTGATCCGGGAGGTCTCCGCGCTGTTGCCGCACCGGACGCCGGGGATCCGCGCGGCGCTGGACTGCCTCCTCATCGAGGCGACCCGGTTGCTGGAAAGCAAGCGGGACGCCATTTCCTTTGCGGCGAATCATCCGGCGACCGCGCGCGCCAGGGAAATGCTCGACCACCATCCCGCCAGGAAATGGAAAATGGCCGATCTGGCGCGGTTGACCGGGCTTTCACCGAGTCGGCTTTCCGAATGCTTCGCGCGCGACACCGGGATGTCTCCGCACCAGTATTTGCTCCGCGCGCGGATCGAGCGGGCCAAGGAGGCGCTCATGCAAAGCGACGTCACCGTGACGGATCTCGCGCTCGATTTGGGGTTCTCGTCGAGCCAGCACTTTGCGGTCATCTTCAAACGCCTGGTCGGCGTGCCCGCCCTCGCATTCCGGAAGCACGCCACGAATGCCCGGTGAGGGAAAACGGGGGGACTGGTCACTGGTAATCCTTGTATTCGTCGCTGTTGGCGGGGGTCTGAGCGGGGGCGGGCTCGGCGATCCCGCCCCCACCAATGAATTCCGGTGGGAGCGGGGCATTTGACGGCGCGCCCGTATGGAGAGGACTCTGGACTTTGCCGGAGGCCATCCTGACGCGCGCAAAGCTGTCGGCAATCCGGCGGCACACGACACTCAAAGGGTTCGTGGAGCACGCGCTGGCCCCCAAAAAATCGAATGTGCGGAAACGCTTCCGTTCTTGTCGCCTCGTGAGGCTGCGGGTAGGCTCTCCCGGCCCATGCACAAAGGCTCCCTCGCTCTCCTTCTTCACGCCCATCTGCCGTGGGTCCGGCATCCGGAGCACGACGAATTTTTCGAGGAGGACTGGCTCTACGAGGCGATCACCGAGACCTACATCCCGCTCCTGAAAATCTTCCGGCGGCTGGCGGTGGAGAAGGTGCCGGTGAAAGTCACGTTCACGATGACACCGACGCTTTGCGCGATGCTGCGGGACGGGCTGTTGCAGGCGCGGGCGGAGCGGTATCTGGACCGGGGGGTCGAGCTGGCCGGAAGGGAGATCGAACGCACGAAGGGGGATGGCGCGCTCAACGATCTGGCGAGGTTCTACCGCTCGTCGCTCGCGGGATCCCGGGATTTTTACACGAAGGAAATCTCGCGCGACGTCGTCGGGGCCTTCGCGCAGCTGCAGGAGGAGGGGATGATCGAGGTGATCACGTGCGCGGCCACGCACGGTTTCCTCCCGCTCATGGAGGCGTTCCCGGAGGCGATGCGGGCGCAGATTTTCATCGGGAGGGATTACCACCGCGAATGCTTCGGGCGCGACCCGTCCGGCATCTGGCTGCCTGAATGCGGGTATGTGCCGGGGATCGACCGGATCTTGCAGGAGGCGAACCTGCGGTGGTTTGTCGTGGACGCGCACGGACTCATGTATGGCGAGCCGCGCCCGAGGTTCGCGATCTATTCGCCCTACTTCACGCCGGCCGGGCCGGCGGTGATCGCGCGGGACCGGGAGTCGAGCAAGCAGGTCTGGAGCGCCCGCGACGGGTATCCGGGAGACCCGGCCTACCGCGATTTCTACCGCGACATCGGGAACGAGCTTCCGGGGGACTACCTGCACCAGGTTTTCCCGGATGTCGGGCACCGCCGGAACACCGGCATCAAGTATCACCGGATCACCGGGTCCGAACACAAGGAGATCTACAACCGGGGGTGGGCGATGGGGGCGGCGGATGCCCATGCCGGGGACTTCGTGCGCAACCGCGAGCGCCAGATCGAGCACCTGCGCTCGATCCTGCCGGTCGAGCCGCTGGTGCTCAGCCCATTCGACGCCGAGCTGTTCGGGCACTGGTGGTTCGAGGGGCCGGAGTTCCTCGACCTGATGCTGCGGAAGGCGGCGTTCGACCAGGGCGTCTTCCGGCTTACGACGCCGGGCGTTTACCTCTCCGAGAACCCGACCCTCCAGATGGTCGCCCCCTCGCCGTCGAGCTGGGGAAACAAGGGATACTGGGAGGTCTGGCTCGACCGCTGCAATTCGTGGATCTACCCGCACCTCCACGCCGCCGCCGCACGCATGACCGCCGCCGCGCGCAAGCACGCCAAAACCCGCTCGAAATTCGTCGGGAGGACCCTCAAACAGATGGCCCGCGAGCTTCTCCTCGCGCAGTCGAGCGACTGGGCGTTTCTCATGAAAACCGGAACCGCGACCGGCTATGCGACGCGGCGCACGAAGGACCACATCCTGCGCTTCACCCGGCTCCACGACACGCTCGCCCAGGACGGCAGGGACGAGGCGTTCCTGCTCGCCTGCGAAGCCCGCGACAACCTCTTCCCGGACATCGACTGGAAGCATTACATCTGACCGGGCGTGAGAACGGAATTTCATGGCGCTCAGTTCAGGGGGGATGGCAGGCGGGACGCCCGCCCCACATGGCCTGCCTGCATCGTTTGTGCTGCGGTGGCGCTGCTCGCCCTGTCCTCCCTGCGGGCGGAAGATGATCTGGAATTCGCAGTGCCGGACGAGGGGCGGATCACGCTCGGGGTTTTTGACGGCTCGGGAAAACTCGTGCGCCTTTTGCACCGGCTCGCCAAGGAAGAGGATTTCCGCGCCGGCCTCAACGGGCTCTTCGCCTCGTGGGACGGAAAAAACGACGCGGGCGAGCGGGTGGCGTCCGGCCATTATTACGTGCGGGGCTACCTGATCGGCGACGGCGTGCGCGTCTCGGGCGAAAGATTCCTCTTCAACGGCTGGGCGGAGGACCCGGGGTTTCCCGGCTTCAACAGCATTAAAGATTTTTCTCTATTGGAAAACGGGGATGTGATTCTCCTCGCAGGGACTGAGCCATCCGGCAATTTGCTCGCGAGGTTTTCTCCGGAAAAAGGGTTTCTCTGGTCCCGCAAGACAGAGCCAAAGATCGCTTCTTTGCGGATCCCGCGCGGCCTGCGGTCGACCGATTCCGCATTGCATCCTGCGAGGGGATCGGTGCTCACGTTCCTTCCGCCAACCCTGCACTTTTCACCGCTGCTCGCGGCGAACTCTTCGCTCGCCGTCGTCATGACCGAGGGGGGGATCGGCGTCCATTCACTTGACGACGGGCGGGAAAAAAATTGGGGAGCCCGGGGGCCTGGTGTCGCGCCTTTGGCACTGGCGGCAAATGACTCGAAGATGTTCGTCAGTTTCAGCGGCGGCCTGGTGGAGAACGCCCTTCCGGATCTCTCACAGGAGATCGCCAAAATGTTCCGCCCCCCGTATGCGTTCACATTGGATGCCGATGCTTCCACGCTCATCGGGGCATCGCCGGACGGCGTTTGGATGCAGGCGGAATCGTTGAAGCCGGTCCCCCTGCCAACCGCCGTCAAATGCGTGTCGCTCGGGACGCCGGGCACGTTTTGGTTTGTCGGCGTCGAGAACGGCGCGCCCTTCGTCGGCCAGGCCTCGTTTGCAGGCGAGACCCTCCGCGCCCTCCGCCCGGCGGACGGGGACCCGAAGCCGGAAAAAATCCGGGCTTCGCGGACGGCGGAAAAATTCGCGGTGATCGAGTCGCTTCCCGGGCTCCAGCGGCTGCGGGTGATGGCGCGCGGGGAGGACGGCGGGTGGACGATCGAGTGGGAGCGGGCGCTCCGCGACTCCGCGAATTTCGGCTTCGTCGATGGAAAGCCGGTCGCGGATGCCGGAGGCGCGGCGCAGGACAAAGCCCTCCGGCTCCGGCTCAAGGAAAACCCGCTCACCGGGAAGCGCGATTTCCTCACCCTGCGCGCGGAATCCGACGCCTCCGGTTCCCGCCTCGTTTCGCCCGACGGGCTTCCGCTGGTCGAGGTCAGCACCCGGGACGACATCCACCGGGTCGCGATCCACCGCGGGGACAAACCCGGCACCCTCCGCCTCCTCCAGGGCAACGGCTCGTTCGTCGAGGAATTCTCCATTTCCGGGCTCGACGACATCCTTCCGCTTGACGCGGGCGGGATCGATTTTCCGTGAAACGCCCGCTCCGACTCACCGCCGGATGAAGAAACCGAAGTGCTGCCAGCTTGCGAACCAGGACCGGACGTCCTCGGATTTTGTGCTGGGAAATGCTTCGACCAAGATATCGCAGGCCGCCGCGAGCGTGGAGCCGGCTGCGAGTTTTTCCAAGAGGAGGAACTGTGCCTGGGTCAGGGGTTTGAAGTAAACGGAGTTTTCGTGGCGGTGCACGAGGAGCCTTGTGCGACGGCGGGAAATCCTCCCAGCCCGGGCAAATTTCCGGGGCACGTGCTTTTCTCCGACCGCGTTGCTGGACCCGTTCCGCAGGGATCTGTCTTTTCGCAGGAGTCGGAGAACCACGGCCTCCACCGGGTAGGCCAGATCGAGCAGCGTGATGTGGGGTTGAAGCCGGAGGGTCAGTTTGTCGGGCGGGGTCGAGGCAATGAGGGAGGGGTTCAGCGGCGGACGGCCACCTCTGTCAAATGCGACGATCTGCGCCCATTCCAGCCGGGCGACATCTCCGGCAATCCAGGTGTGGGGAGCGGTGAGGGATTTTCTGCCCGCGATGAACGCCGGCAGGTTTTTTCCGAGATCTCCCAGCAACGGGGAGGAGGAAGGATGGGACTCCAAATAGGAGATGATGAGCGGGTAGAACCTTCCGTCGCCCAGAACGGCGCGGAGCCCGGGAAAGTCGTCGATGAGGCAATCGAGGAGGCGGAACCAATACTGGCGGTTGTAGATTTCGAGGCGTTCGAGGGATGTGAGCCGGTCGTTGGGCTTGATATACTCCGCGGCCGTCACCTCCGTCGCGCGCCCGTCGCTGTCCGTTGGCTGGGTCCGCTCGTCGGGCGTGAGCCGCCGCATGATGGCGGACGCCATGCGCCGCTGGACTTCCTCGAAGCGGGGGCTTCGCTCAGGCCGCGGCGAGCGCGGGTTTTTTTTCAAGATAAACGGTGGCTTTGAGGGCTTCATGATGGACTTCGTTGAACGAGGGGATGCGGTCGTCCCATTCGAGGAGGGTGGCGGTGTGACCGGCGAGTTGAATCGCGCGATCGTAGAGGTTCCAGACCGGGTCGAGGACCGGGTGATCGTGGGTGTCGAGGATGAAGCGTTCGAATTTCGAATGGCCGGCGATATGGATCTGGCCGACCCGACCATGCGGAATATTTTCAACATAATCGAGCGGGTTGAACCCGTGGTTCTGCGAGGAGACATAGATATTGTTGACGTCGAGGAGAATCCCGCAGTCGGCCTGCTCGCTGACTTCCGTGAGGAACTCCCACTCGGTCATCTCGGAGATGTGAAACTCCGTATAGCTGCTCACGTTCTCCACGCAGATCGGAACCTCCAGAAAATCGCGCGCCTCGCGGATCTTCCGCGCCGTGTGCGCCGCGGCCTCGGACGTGTAGGGCATCGGGAGCAGGTCGTGGGTGAAGCGCCCGTCCACGCTCCCCCAGCAAAGATGGTCGGAAAGCCAGGGAGTGCCGGTGCGCTTGACGAGGCGCTTGAGCTTGCGCAGGTGGCCGCGATCGAGCGGCCCGGGCGATCCGAAGTAAGCGGCGACCCCGTGTTGGACGACGCGGTATTGTTCGAGAATCAAGTCGAGGATCTCCAGGGGACGCCCGCCGTCCACAAGGAAGTTTTCCGAAATGATCTCAAACCAATCGATGGTCGGCTTCTTCTCAAGGATATGCCGGTAGTGGGGGACGCGAAGCCCGATCCCCACCCCGTAGTCGGTGTGTCCGTTGAATGGATTGGCTGGCATGTGCGCGATCCCCGCGATGGGCGGGCGGCCGGTGCGCCGCCACGCCCATGCGGAGAGGTTTTGTTTTATCCCTTGGAGCCGTCCGTGGCGCAGCCGCCTTTTCCTTTGCAGGAGTTCTTGCCCTTGCAGCCGTTGTCGCCGGACTTGCATCCGCCCTGGCCCTTGCAGCCATTCTGGCCTTTGCAGGAGTTCTTGCCCTTGTCCGCCAAGGCCGAGACTTTCGCCCCGGCGTTGTTGTTGGACCCGGTTGCCGCGGCGAATGCCGAAGACCCTCCCAGGATCCCCGCCATGGCCGCTGTTGCGATGAGTGCTTTTGTTGTCGTTTTCATGTGTGTTTTATTTTTGTTGTTGGACGAAGACCAACCGGCCTTCAAAAAGTGTGATCTGGATCAAGAACTTTTATTCCGCGGGAAATGAAAATATTTTCCGTTTGAGAAAATAACCGGCCACGGAATCCAGCGAGATCTGTCCGGGGCCGAAGATCCAGACGAGGAGCAAGGCGTCCTGCGAGCGGTTGAGGAGGTGTTCATAGGCCCGATATAGGCCTGCGGCGCGAGGGATGAGTGATGTCTTCATACCGTATCTGGAGCGCCGACGGGGTGATTTATTCCCGGCAGGATGCTCAGAGAAGATGCCGCACGGCGTCGAGCGAAGCCCGCTCGGCGAGGAAATACGTGAGGCCGCCCTGGCTCCAACTGGCGACGGAGACGCCATCGATTTGAAAAAACGTGGGCCGGCCATCGGCTCCGGGCTTGATCCCGTGAGTGTCCACGACATAGAGGTGGGGGTGGCGCTTTCCTCCGAGGTCGAAGCAAAGGATGGTGACTTTTCGGTCTTCGACGCTCGTGACCTCGCAGGCGACGCCGGCGGCATTCTGCAGGCCCTTGGGAACCGTGAAGCCGGATGATCCGCCGTGTTCCGCCAGCCAGGAACGAAGGGGAGCCAAACTTCCGGCGGTGCTTTTCGCGTGATCGTGGGCGCCGGTGAGAGCCGGGATTCTGAGTGTCAGCGCCGCCAGCGCGGGATCGGTTGCCACCGGGACCGGCCTGGCCAGCGAGGCCAGCGAGATGAGCACAGCCAAAGCGGCCGCAATCGCCAGGGCGGGGACGAGCCAGGGAGCGGAGGAAAATCGGGAGGGGCGGACGATTTTGTTTTCCGCGAGCAGAGAGTCTCGCAGTCCAGAAGGAGGGGCGACGTCCCGCACGGCATCCCGCATCTCCCGGTCCAGAGCTTTTTCCCTTTCGGACCACGCGGCCAGCTCCGCGTCTGTTGCGAGCAAGGACAGCGCCCCGGCGAACAGCGGGTCCGCCGGATCGTCTTGATCCGGACGAAAGAGCCCGAGCAGGAGTTTTGCCTCGTCGCGTGTCATGGTTTCACTTTTGGTTCTGATGGTTTGATCCGTGGGAAAGGGTTTTATTCCCGGGATCGAGCACTTCCCGGAGGACTTCCTTCGCCCGGGCCAGGCGGGACATGACTGTCCCGATCGGGATGTCCAAAATGGCCGAGATTTCCTTGTAGGAGACTTGGTCCATGTAGAAAAGGCTGAGAACGGCCCGCTGCGATTCTTCGAGTTTCAGCAACGCTTCGCGCAGCTCCTCATGCGCTGCCTGTTGTGCCCCTCCTCCGCCGTTGGGATCTTCCAATTTCGCGATTTCTTCCTCTTCGGCCAGCGGCAGGCGGTTTGCCCGGGCTTTGGATTTCAGGAATTCGCGGTAGAGGGCCGTGAAGAGCCAGCTTTTCGCCTTGGACGGCTCCCTCAACTGGTGGATGCGGGCGGCGGCCTTCGCGTAGACCTGCTGGGTGAGCTCGCATGCGTCGTCCGGATTGCGGGCCAGCGAGAGGGCAAAGCGATACACGTCCGCGTAGAATCCATCCACCAGCTCTTGGAAAAGTGTGTCCATTCGAAGACTGACGCGGAACATGACACAAGGCCGACGCCGCAACAATGCCCAACTTTTCCCCCCAATCCGCGCGTAACGCCAACGATGGGAGGGCGAACCTCCGTGTGAGCCCATTTATTACGGCTCAGACGGAGCTTCGCCCTCCCTCGCGTTATCGACATGTCGTCGAACCGCTCCC
>JBAYTU010000036.1:0-34187 GCA_041675465.1 Terrimicrobiaceae bacterium
GCTCGCCTGGAAGGGGGCGTTCTCGGGGGTGCCCGCAAAAATCGCGGCCGCGCTGCTCGTCTCCGGGATTCTCGGCAACCTCACCGACCGGCTGCTGCTCGGACATGTCGTGGATTTTCTCGACGTGATCCTGCCGTGGTATGGGCACTGGCCGGCATTCAACATCGCCGACTCCTGCATCTGCACCGCTGCGGCGCTCTTCATTCTCGACGGTTTTCAGGTTAAAACCAGGTCCGGGCAATTTCCGTCCGGTTGATTTTTCCCCGCGCATTCCGGGGAATTTCGGGCACGAACACGAAGTGCTGCGGGACTTTCCACGGGGCGATATGGGCGGAGCAATAGTGGCGGAGCGAAGGCGTGTCCGGAGCCTCCCTCGCGGCGACCAGAGCACAGATTTTCTGACCTCGGGCGGGATCCTCCACGCCGCACACGACGGCCTCGTGCACCCCGGGAAACCGCGCGAGAACCCCCTCGATTTCCAGGGGGTTCACTTTCTTCCCGGCCACGTTGATCACATCCGATTCCCGTCCGACAATCCGGAATCCCCCCGATTCCCGGACCAGCAGATCCGCCGGCTGAAATCCCCCGTCCGCGCCGGCCATCCCGACCCCGAGGGCCGGCGACCGGACAAGGATTTTCGCGCCCCGCTTGTCGTCGGAAATCCCGACCTCCACCCCTTGGAGCGGCACGCCGACAAACCCCGGCGACCCGATGACCTGCTCCGAGGCATCGTAGCAGATCCCCCCGCACTCGGAGGCCCCGTAGAAAGCATGGATTTTGCGTCCGAATTTTTCGAAGAAATCGATGGCCAGGGCCTGATCCAAGAGGGACCCTGCGGAGATGCACAGGCGGAGGCTCTCGGGGAGTGAACCGGCGGAAAGCAATCCCCGGAACATGGCCGGCACGGCGGCGAGGACCGTCGCCCCGGTCAGCCTCAAGCCGCTTTCGATGGCACGGGGGAGAGTGTCGTCCGCCACCACGAGGCGGACTCCCCGGCAGAGGAGCGGGGTCGCGAGATTGCTGAACCCGTAAGAGTGCGTCAAAGCGATGACCCCGTAATTCAAATCGTCCGCGCGGATCCCCATCGTCCCGCAGATTTGATCGCAATCCGCGAGCAATTGTTCGGCGGTGAATCCGATGGTCTGAGGCAGGGTGGTGGTGCCCGATGTGAGTTTATACAGACAGACCCCGTCCCTCTCCTTCGCTTGCCCCGCGCACTCCTCGAAGGTGATTTTTCCATCGGGGGCCGTTACCCGGAGTGTCACCCCGAGCTTTTCCTCGATTTCCGATCTCGCCCCGCCGAAAAATCCGGCGTCAAAGAGAGTCACCGTCCGCCCCGCGCGCAGACAGGCGAGCACCAGGGCAGGGAAGGAAGGATGGTTCCCGGTCTGCAGAGCCACGCTGCCGCCGGAGATCCGGCCTTCGAAGTTCCGGGCCTCGGCTTCGATATCCGCCCACGTCCGCAAGCACTCGCCGGATGGCGAATAGATCGCATCCCCGCAGCGGGCGGAAAGAACCTCCTCCCATCGCTCGATGATCCGGTTCGACATTTCTTTGTTGCTTTCTGAGACAATCGCGATATTCTGGCCCACTTTTCAAGAATGAAGCCAGATATTCATCCCAGCTACCGCGAAACCGTCATCCTTTGTGCCTGCGGTGCGGCATACCGCACCCGGTCGACCCGCGAAAACATCAAAATCGGCATCTGCGCCGCCTGTCACCCTTTCTTTACCGGAGAACAAAAGTTTGTCGACACCGCCGGGCGCGTCGACAAATTCAAACGCCGTTACGGCACGGTGCGGGCTCCCCGCCTCGCCAAAAAGGCCTAGATTTCCCCACCAAAAAAGAACGGTGAATGCACCCCGTGCATTCACCGTTTTTGTTTCTAAAACATGGACTTCGAGCCACTGGTTGAAAGGAAACGGGCGCGCTTCGAGGAGCTCGAGCGCGAGATGTCCTCGTCCGGCCTGTTCGACAACGCCCGCCGGGCAAGGGAAGTCCTCCGCGAGCACGCCGCCACAAAGGCGCTCCTCGACGACTGGGCGAGCTTGGCCCGGGCGAAGAAAAACCACGCGGACAACCGGGAGATCGCGTTGTCGGAAGACAAGGAAATGGCGGAGCTTGCCGCTTCGGAAATTCCCGGACTGGAGGCCCGGATTTCCGGGCTCGAACGCGCGGTCCAGGTTTCACTCCTGCCCCCGGAACCGGACGAAGACCGCGACGCGATCGTGGAAATCCGGGCCGGCACCGGCGGGACGGAGGCTGCGCTCTTCGCCGCAGATCTTTTCCGCATGTATTCCCGATACGCCGATTTGCTCGGCCTCAAGGTCGAGGAAATGGATTCCAGCGCCGCGGACCTCGGAGGGTTTCGCGAGGTGGTTTTCCGGGTCTCCGGGACATCGGTTTTCCGGCGTTTCCGTTACGAGAGCGGCGTCCACCGCGTGCAGCGCGTGCCCGCGACCGAGGCCCAGGGCCGGATCCATACCTCCACCGCGACCGTCGCCGTGCTGCCCGAGGCCGAGGAGGTGGACATCGATCTCAAACCCGAGGATCTCCGCATCGAGGTCTGCCGCGCGGGCGGTCCCGGCGGCCAGGGCGTCAACACCACTGATTCCGCCGTCCAGGTCATGCACATCCCGACCGGGCGGATCGTCCGCTGCCAGGACGGGCGCAGCCAGCAGAAAAACAAGGAGGCCGCCATCAAGATCATGCGGTCGCGCCTGCTCGAGGACAAACGCCGGGAGGAGGAGGAAAAATACTCCGCGCACCGCAAGAGCCTGATCGGTGGTGGCGGCCGGGAGGAAAAAATCCGGACATACAATTTCGCGGAGAACCGCGTGACCGACCACCGGATCAAACTCTCACTCTACAACCTCGACCGCTTCCTGGACGGCGACATTGGCGAAATGGTCGAGGCCCTCCAAAAATGCGACATCGAAGACCGCCTGAAAGAAGCTGGAATCCAGGGGTGAGATTTCAATACAGCTCGACCGGGGACCGTTTGCCGTCTTCCGGGCTTCGTTGCGCCGCCCCCTCCTCGCCGAGTGTGGCGACCCGCAGATCCCGGATTTCCGCGTCGATTTTCTGAAATGCCCCGATGGAAAATGGGGCGGGGGCGGGCAGGCGGGATTTGCATCGAGCGACCGATTCCAAAGCGGGAGCCAGGCGGTCTCCCAGGGACTCGATGGCGGATTTTGCGTCCCGCGCCATTTCCACGCGGTGGCAGATCATGAGCATGTCGTTGCCCGCTTCGATCCCGAGGCGCATCGTCTCGTCAAACCCGTAGTGGTTCAGGATGGCTCCCATATCCAGGTCGTCGGTCATCACGAGCCCATCGAATCCCATATCCTTCCGGAGAAGTTCGCGGATGATGGCCGGGGAAAGCGAGGCGGGGCGATTGACTTCATCCAGTCCGGAGATGGCGATATGGCCGATCATCATGCTGTCCACACTCGATGAGAAGGCCCGGAAGACGGCCAGCTCGGTCTCCTCCATCTTGTCGCGGGAGCGGTCCAGGTGGGGAAGTTCGTGGTGGGGATCGAGCCCGGCGGAAGAATAGCCGGGAAAATGTTTCCCGCAGGAGAGCACCCCCGTGCCGCGGAGCCCTTCGTTGAACGCCCCCGCTTTGGCGATGACCTCCTCCACGCTCCTGCCGTAGCAACGGCCACGCAATGAATTGTCGGCCTCGTCATCAAAGGAAATATCGAGAACCGGACAGAGGTCGAGATTGAACCCGAAAATCCTCAGCAGCCGACCGGTGATGTCGCCGTGTTTTCTGATCAAATCGAGGTCATCGCGATCCCTCAATTGCTGGGCATTTGGAGGTTCGTTGCCGATCAGTTTCAAGCGGGAAACCCTTCCCCCTTCCTGGTCGATGGTGATGACCGGCTCGACGTCGGAAATGTCGCGCAGATCGTCGATGAGCTTCCGCAACTGCTCCGGTGCCCGGATGTTCCGTCCGAAAAGAATAAACCCTCCGGGCTGGATTTTTCGGAAAAGGCGCGCAGATTCGGAATCGAGTTCCGGTCCCGGCACGCCGACGAGGATGAGTTGACCCGCATCGGTGATTGGCATAATGCCGGACAAACCAGATTTTCGACCAACTGTCCAAATGAATCCGCTCCGAAATCTCGGCCTCTTCGGGGGCAGCTTCAATCCCATCCACCACGGGCACCTGATCCTCGCGCGCGAGGCCATGGAAACCCTCGGCCTGGACCGCGTCATTTTTATCCCGAGCGGAATCTCCCCCCACAAACTCACCCGCCCGCCCGCGCCCGCCAAGCTCCGGTGCCAGATGGTGGAAGCCTCCGTGCGGGGGGAGGCCGGGTTCGGCTGGGACGACTGCGAGATCCGCCGCCCGGGCCCGTCGTTCGCCATCGACACCGTCCGGGAAATGGCGGCGCGGCATCCGGGGGCCGGGCTGTATTTTTTTATCGGCGAAGACAATCTCGCGAGCCTGCATACGTGGAAGGACATCGCGGCGCTCAGGTCGCTGGTGACGTTCGTGGTCCTGTCCCGGGGGCTCGGGACGCCCGATCGGGGGGCGGCGGTCATCTCGAGGACGATTGATATTTCATCCACCGATATCCGGAATCGCATTGCCAGAGGGCTCTCCGTGCGGTATCTCGTTCCCGGCCCCGCATGCGAGATGATTTCCCAACACCGCCTTTACCGGAATGATTGATTCCGAGACCATCGCCCGTGCTTGTGCTGCGGCGGCCGCCGAGAAAAAAGCGGAAAATCCCGTCCTGTTGGACCTCCGGGGAGTTTCGGGCTTCACCGATTTTTTCCTGATCTGTTCGGGCACGTCCGAACCGCAGCTGAAAGCCATTTCATCCGCGATCCGCGAATCCCTCCGCGAGCGGCTCGGCCAGCGCCCCCTTTCCGAGGACGGGTATCCGTCCAGCCAGTGGGTCGTCCTCGATTACGGCGGCGTCATCTGCCACCTCTTCCACGGAGAAAAGCGCGGGTTTTACGACCTCGAAAACCTGTGGAGTGACGCCGGGCGGATCGCGCTGGACAGCTAGCTAGGCCGCCAAAAAACAGATGGCATATTCTCCTGATCGTGCGACGTGGCTTGTTGTAGAGGCCCTTGTGTCAAGGGCCTGCGGAAAGCCGACAGGCGGTTGGCACAACCGCCTCCACAACGGGCCACACTAGTCCTTGCTGCCGGACAGATGCTCGCGGAACGCGAGCCTCAGTTTGATGGGATCGGGGATTTTGAGGGTCCTTCCGCGCACCGAGATGAGGCCGGATTCGCGGAGTTTCGCGAGCGTGCGGGAGAGGGTTTCCTGCCGGGTTCCCAGCTCGCCGCTGAGCATGGTTTTCGTCATCCCGATCGCCACCTCCGCAGGCTTGTGCGAAAGCGGGCGGGGGCAGCGGCGCAGGATCCAGTTCATGAGCCGCGTCTCGGAATCTTTGAGGGTGACGCTCTCGAGCGAGGAGATCAGCCCCCTCATGTGCTGGCTCATGGAGGCGAGGATGCGCAGCCCGATGTCCGCCCGCTGGCGGAGGATCTGGAGAAACTCCCACTTCGGGACCAGGATCACTTCGCTCTCCGCGACAGAGCGCGCGTCGGTCAGATACCCGCCGTCGTTGACCAGCGAGTTCTCGGCAAACGATTCCCCCGGACGGAAGAGGTGGATCACCTGCTCGCGCCCATCCGGAGCCACCCGGTGCACATTGATGATGCCACGCCGGACGATGTAAAACCCGTGCGCCGCTTCGCGCTGGCGGAACAAATACTCGCCTTTGCGAAACGTCTTCAGGAGCGAGAACTCCGCGACCATGGACAGGTCGTCATCGGGAAGCCCCGCGAAAATCGGTGTCCGTCTCAGGGAGAACACGATCGCTGTATTCCGGAGGGTTTCGTGAGGCTTCGACATCAATCGTTTCATTATGCCAACGAATGCCACAGGAAATCAAGCAGGCGCTTCTCATTCCTTTTGGCGGGAAAATGCGCAGACGGACTGATCGGAAGCCCGTGGGGGGCACCCAACGGAATCCTTTGCGCGGGCGTCGCGAATGGAGTTAGCTTCCGCGACATGAACCCATCAAGGACGGTCGCTGAACTGAAAGAACTGCGCGATCTCACGGGCGATGAAAACGGGGCGCAGCGCGTGGCGTTCACCCCGGTTTGGTCCAAGGCCCGGGAATTCCTGAAATCGAAACTCGCGGGTTTGCCGGTGGAAACACACGACGACGCGGCGGGAAATTTCTGGGCCACCCTGCCGGGCCGGTCCGCGAAGGCCCTGCTGATCGGCGGACACATCGACTCCGTCCCGGACGGCGGCTGGCTGGACGGGTGCCTGAACACCTTGGCCGGCGTCGAAATCCTCAGGCGCATAGCCGGGGAATACGACGGGTGCCCGCCGGTCACGGTCCGCTTGGTGGACTGGGCGGATGAGGAGGGCGCACGGTTCGGCAAGAGCCTGTTCGGTTCCTCGGCCTGCGCGGGCACCCTCGACATGGGCGAGGCGGCCAACTTGCGCGACCGCGACGGCATCGCCCTGCCGGATGCGCTCCGGGCTGTCGGGATCGAATTCGAAAAGGTGAAAGAGTCCGGCATCGAGCGGGCGAACGCGGCGGCCTACCAGGAGCTCCACATCGAGCAGGGGCCGGTGCTTTTGGACAAGGGCCTTGTCCTCGGGACCGTGCTCGGAACTTTCGGCGTCCAGCGCCATGCCATCACCTTCCGCGGCCAGGCGGCCCACTCCGGCAGCACGCCGATGAACCGCCGCCGCGATGCGTTTCTCGCCGCCGCGAAGATGGGCCCGGAGATTTACAAAATCGCGGGGCGGCACGGCGGGGTTTGCACGATCGGCTCCTGCACGACGCAGCCCGGCATCGTCACGAGCGTGGTGGCGGACTGCCGGATCACTCTCGACCAGCGGCACCTCGACGCGCCCGCCCTGGCATCCATGCTGGCAGACGCACGGGAGGCCGCATCGAAGTTTGCCGGGGAGTGCGGCGTCTCCGTCGAATGGGAGCGCCTCTGGCAGATCGACCCGATCCTTTTTCATCCGGACCTCATCGGGTTGTGCGATGAGGCGGCGGGCGAAGTCTGCGGGGCGTCCCACCGCATGCCATCGGGCCCGCTGCACGATGCCGCTGAGGTTTCCCGATCAGGCATCCCCACGGTCATGATGTTCGTCCAGAGCCTGCACGGCATCAGCCACAACAAAATCGAGGACACCAGGGAAGAACACATCGAGGCCGCTGTCCGCGCTTTCGACCGGCTGGCTTCGAAGCTCATGGATTGGATCGCGCGCCTACCGCAGGACTTCAAAGGCGTTGCCCCACTTCACGGAAGGAAACCGGCGCGCGATCAGGGTCAGTAGCGAATGGCACCAACTTAACGGACTGATCGGGTGGCCCTGACGGGATTTAGCCCGCCAGGGCTCCCACACCACCGGACGTGCGGTTTTCCGCATCCGGCGGTACCAGCGCCATTCATGCCTGAAGGTGCTTCTTGAGTGGCCTTTTCCAGGTCGGAGAACGCGCGGGATCGAGACAATGCGAAAGCGATTCTCGAATATGGATGCAGCACGCGCCGATTGCGCCGCCACCGCGTGCGAACTAGGTTGGTTTCGCACCACCAAACAACCCATGAACAAACCCTCTTTGCACTGGATCAAGGCCCTTTCCCTGGGCGTGTCTCTCGCCTTGGGAGCCGGGAACGCTTCGGCCGCCGTTCTGGCGGTCACGGGCTATACCGCTACCACTGGCACCTTCACATCGCTGACCATTGGCGGAACAGCCTACACCGACCTGACAGGTTCAACCGCCACCCTGACGGGTGCCGATACATACTATTATCCTGAAGGAAACCCTATTTTCTCGGGTTCCGGGCAGGCGGCCGAGGCCGCTTCCGGGTTGGATTACCGGACGGGTGCCGGCAATGTTGACTTTGGGAGCTTGTTCCAGTTTGGCAGGACCATCACGTCGCAGGATTATATCTTCGTCACGGATCTAAATGTCGCACCTGCAACAGAGAACGTTGGCTTTCAGTTGGTTAATGCCTCAAACACCGTTCTGGGAGACTACAGCATCAGCATCACAGCGGGCCAATTTGGTTCGCTGATCGCTTCAAGTAGATACACTGTAATAAGCAACGCCACCGGCGCGGGAACCTTTACGGGACCTTTCAACCAATATGCGGTCGCCTTCAAACTTTCCGACTTCACAGGCACCGGAGACCTGTCCACCGCGACTGGCATCCGGTTCTCCAATGGAAGCGACAACGCGTGGGACCCGAGCGTGGTCGGATTGGCCGTGCCGGAGCCGTCGTCCCTGTTTCTGCTGGGCTTGGGTGCCACGCTGACGGCGCTGAGCCGGAGGCGGAGCCGCCGGGCGGCGGAGTGAGGGCTTTCAGCCGTCACGTTTCAGGGATATGATAGCGGAAAACCGCCGCTTCCTCACTCGGCATGATTGTGCGACCAATGGAAATCGACGCCCTCTCCCCGTTTCGCCTCGATGATCGGGTGGCGGTCGTGACCGGCGGCGGGAGCGGCATCGGACGCGCGACGGCGGAGTTGTTCTCCCGCGCGGGCGCGCATGTCGCGATTGCGGACATCAACGGGGATGCGGCACGCCGCGCGTCCGACGAAATTCTCGCCGGGGGCGGACGCGCCTCGGCCTTCGCGCTCGACGTCGCGAACGAGGTGGAAATCGAGCGCGTTTTCGACGAAATCCTGAACCGCGAGGGGCGCATCGACTCCCTGGTCTGCAACGCTGGCGCGGGCGCAAACGCCCCGGCCATCGACCTTTCGCTCAACGATTGGAACCGCGCCGTTTCCATCAACCTGACCGGGACCTTCCTCTGCGCCCGCGCGGCGGCCCGGCGGATGATCGCGGGCGGGAGCGGCGGCTCGATCGTTTTCACCGCCTCGGTCATGGGTCTGTCCGGCGGCGGCTTCGGATCGAACATCAACTACCAGGCGAGCAAAGGCGGCGTGGTCAATCTCGCGCGCGGCCTCGCGGTGGAATGGGCCGGGCATGGGATTCGGGTCAATGCCGTCGCGCCGGGCTGGGTGCGCACGCCGTTCATCGGCTCATGGAGCGACGATCCCGAGCGCCTCGCCCGGCTCGCCGAGTGGGTTCCGTTGAAGCGTCTCGCCGAGCCGGAAGAGGTCGCCGCCGCGATCCTGTTTCTCGCCAGTCCCGCTGCGTCGATGATCACCGGCCACACGCTCCCCGTGGATGGAGGTTTCCTCGCGAAGTGAAAACGGAGGGCAGGATCAAAATCGGCCAGATCGGCATCTGCCACGAACACGCGGGGGCGAAGATGACCGCGCTTCGCCGCCTCTCCGACACGTATGAAATCGTCGGGGTGGTGGACGACCGGAACACCCGCGCCGCGCGGTTCGCCGGAGACGATCCAGGTCCCTACGAAGGCCTGCCGCGGATGGACGAAGAGGAATTGCTTCGCCATCCCGGCCTCGGCGCGGTCCTCGTGGAGACTCCAAACGCCGATCTCGTCCCCACCGCGCTCCGCTGCATGGAGCGCGGCCTGCCGATGCATCTCGACAAGCCCGGGGGGGAGGACCCGGCGGAGTTTCGGCGGCTCATCGACGGCTGCCGCGAACGCGCCCTGCCGCTCCAGATGGGCTACATGTTCCGCAACAACCCCGCCATGCAATTCTGCCAAAAAGCCGTCCGCGAAAACCGGCTCGGCAATGTTTTTGAAATCCAGGCCGACATGAGCCACGATTACGGCGGCGAACCGTATCAGGAATATCTCGCCCATTTCCGGGGCGGCATCCTGTTCAATCTGGGATGCCACCTCATCGACCTCGTCGTTTCCATGATGGGAAGGCCGGAAAACATCACCCCGTTTTTGAAATCCGTCCCCGGCGGCGCGGAGAACGTGAAAAACAACTGCCTTGCCGTCCTCGAATACCCACAGGCCTTCGCCCTCGTGCGCGCCTGCAGCCGTGAAACGGACAGCCTGAACCGCCGGAGCCTGAAAATCAACGGCACGCGGGGGTGCATCGAACTCAGCCCACTCGAACGCTTCGATGGCAAGCCGTTGACCTTGCGGCTCACGTTGCGCGACGCCGATGAACATTATCCCGCCGGGACGCACGTCGTCGAATTCGGCATCCTGCGCGATCGCTACGAAGAGCAGCTTCTGGAATTCGCCCGCATTCTCCGGGGTGAAATGGAAAACCCCTATTCTTACGAACACGACGCCCTGGTCCATGAGGTTGTCCTCGCGGCTTCGGGTTTTGCAAAAGGAAACGACTGACATGCATGCCATTCTTATAGAGGAAAACAAAAACCTGGTCTGGAGCCAGGTTCCCGACCCGCAGCCGAAGGATGGGGAAGTGGTCATCGACATTCAAGCAACCGCGCTCAACCGCGCCGACCTGATGCAGCGCGCGGGAAATTATCCGCCGCCGCCCGGCTGGCCGGATTGGATGGGCCTCGAGGTCGCCGGCGTGACCTCGCACGCGCCCGCCGGCAGCCGCTTCCGCGTCGGCGACAAGGTCTGCGCGCTGCTCGGAGGCGGCGGCTACGCCGAGCGTGTCGCCGTTCCGGCGGATTTGGTTTTGCCCGTCCCGCCGGGCCTCTCGATGGAGGAAGCCGCCGCAATTCCCGAGGCCTTCGCCACTTCCTATTTGAATCTCCTCATCGAAGGAGAAATGAAAAGGGACGAAACGGTCTTCGTTCAAGCCGGCGCGAGCGGCCTCGGCATGGCCGCGATCCAGCTCGCGAAGGAGTTCGGGGCGAAGGTCGTCACCACCGTCGGCTCGGAGGAAAAGGCGGAATTCGTCCGGCGGCTCGGCGCGGATGTCGTGATCGACCGCACGAGGGAGGACGTTGCCACCATCCTCGCACGGCATCCCGTGAACGTCGCGATGGATTGCGTCGCAGGTCCCGATCTGGGCCGCTGCCTCCAAACCGTCGCGCGCGGCTGCCGATGGATCGTCATCGCCACTCTGGGCGGCGCGCCGACGAACCTCGACATGGGCGATTTCTTCCGGCGCGGCGTCCGGCTCATCGGCAGCACGCTGCGCAGCCGCGCGAACAAAACGAAGGCGGAAATCCTGCTCGGCCTGGAAAGCCGGTTTTGGAATGATTTTTCAACGGGCCGCGTCCGCTCCATTCTCCACGAAATCCTGCCGGTCACACGCGCGGAAGAGGCGCACGCGATCCTCGAACGCAATGAAAACCTCGGAAAAGTCGTTCTGACCATTCCGCGATGGAGCAACAACAGCAACAACCATGAGATTCCAAAATAAAGTCGCCATCATCACCGGCGCCGCCTCCGGCATGGGGCTGCTCACCGCTCAAAAATTCGTCGCGGAAGGCGGAAAAGCCGTCCTGACCGACATCGACGCCGGGGCCGTCGAAATGGCGGCGGCGGAAATCCGGCGAGGCGGCGGCGAAGCGCTCGGCCTTCAAGTGGACGTGCGGGATTACAATCAGGTGCGCGATGCCGTGTCGCGGGCAATTGAAAAATTCGACCGCGTGGACGTGATGCACAACTGCGCCGGCGGTTCATCGACGCGGATCTTCGGACGCAAGGAACCATTTCATGAATTGCCCATCGAGGTGATCGACTGGGGCCTGGATGTGAACCTCAAGGGCGCGGTCTATTTTTCCCACGCGGTCCTCGGCGTGATGATCCGACAAAAAAGCGGCGTGATCCTCAACATGGGCTCGGTCACCGGCCTGGAGGGTGGCGCCGGTGCGGTCGATTACAGCACCGCCAAAAGCGGAATCATCGGCCTCACCAAATCCCTCGCCCTCTGCGGCGCGCCGCACGGCGTCCGGGCCTGCTGCGTCTCTCCCGGCCCGGTGATGACGCGCCCGGGCATGGCAAACATGAAAACCCGCCTCGGCCGCGCCGCGGAACCGTGGGAAGTCGTGGAATTGATTCTCTATCTCTGCTCCGACAAAGCCGCGTTCATCACCGGATCGAACCATTTGATCGACGGCGGACGCCTTTGCGGCGGCATGGATTGACCACCGATATGAACAGAAAAATAATCGCCTTCACCGCCGTTGGCAAAGCGGAACTCCAGGATGCCACGCTCCCCAAACTGGCGGATGATGCCGTGCTTGTGGAAAACGAGGTCTCGGCGATCAGCGCGGGCACGGAACGCGCCTGCTTGCTGGATTTGCCAAACCTGGCGGACGCCAAACCGGGTCAGTTTCCAAAATATCTGGGATACAGCGGCGTGGGGCGCGCCGTGGAAGCCGGGAGGAATGTTCGCTCCATAAAACCCGGCGACCGCGTGCTCACGCATTGGGGAAGCGTCCATTCCAATTACAACCAGATTGCGGAGGAACACTTGTTGAAAATTGACGATGACGCGCTCCCTTCCGAACATGCCGTATTTGCGGTCATCGCGGGCTTTTCCCTCAACGGACTCAGGAAAACGCGCCTTGAAATAGGCGAAAGCGCGGCGGTGGTCGGCATGGGGATATTGGGCGTATTCGCGCTTGCGCTGTGCCGCATCGCGGGCGGTGCGCCGGTCATCGCCACGGACTTGAACGAAAAACGGCGCAAACTGGCGCTCGCCCTGGGCGCGCACCATGCCTTCGACCCTGCCGACGAGGATTGTATAAACAACGTCAAAGAGGCGGCGCGCGGCGGCGTCAACGCGGTCATCGAGGTCACCGGCCAGTCCATCGCGCTGAAACAGGCGCTGGCTTTCGCCGCGCGGTTTGGGCGCGTCGCGCTGCTGGGCTGCACGCGCGTTTCGGACACCGCGATCGATTATTACCGGGAAATCCACCGCCCCGGCATCGAAATCATCGGCGCGCACACCAGCGCACGCCCCGAACGCGAATCCCGCCCCGGCTCGTGGACGTGGAAGGACGACGCCCGCGCCCTGATGGATTTCATGGCCGACGGACGGCTCGACATGCCGCGCATCGTCTCGGCGGCGTTTGACCCGCGCAAGGCACCCGCCGTCTATCGGGCCTTGGCGGAGGACGCGGACTTTCCCGTGGGCGCGGTGTTCGACTGGAGGAAGACCGGATGAACAAACGCCGGAAAATCGCCATCATCAAGGACACCTCGAAGCCGATGCTCGGCGGGCACGGGCTGCACGTCGCATTTCGCGGCCTGCCGGGCGTGGAGATCGTTGCGCACGCCGATTCCAACACGGAGCACATCGACGAAAAACTCGGCTGGTCGCGGGCCCGGCGTCACTATTCCTCCTGGCGGGAAATGCTGGAAAACGAATCGCCCGACATCGTCACGATCTGCTCCCGGCATCCCGGCGACCACCTGCCGCAAATCGAAGCCGCCGCGCGAAAAGGCGTCCACGTTTATTGCGAAAAACCCCTCGCCGCCACCCTCGACGAAGCCGACCGCATTGTCGAAATCGCCGCGAAAACCGGCATCAAGATCGGCGTCGCCCACCCCGCCCGCCATGCGCCCCGATTCCGCGCCATGAAAAAACTGCTCGAAGCGGGCGAGATCGGCGAGCCCCTGACGATCCACGGGCGCGGCAAATGCGACCATCGCGGCGGCGGCGAAGACCTCGTCGTCCTCGGCACGCACATCCTCGATTTCATGGTTTTCCTTTTCGGACGACCCGAACACGTCTCCGCCGAAATCACTGCGGACGGACGCCCCATCGCGGAAGGCGACCGGAGCGAAACCGTCGAACCCATCGGCCCCGTCGCCGGGGACGCGGTGTTCGCCCGCTTCGCATTTCCCGGCGGCGTGCGCGGTGTCTTCGAAAGCCGGAAAGGGCTTTACGCCGGCGGCCCGCCCTGCATGGGCGTGACCGTCGCCGGAACGAAGGGCGCGCTCTCCCTGCGGTTCGACGACGCGCGCGAACGTCCCCTGCTCATCAGCCGTCTTCCCGCCGGGCCGGAATACTGCGCGAATTGGGAGGAAACGCCGGTGATCGAGGAGCGCGAAATCCCCGGCGCGGAACCGCTCGATTATTCCCTGTGCGGCAAACCGGACATTCCGGGCGCCCCCATGTTTCTCGAAGCAGGCCGCTTCGCCGCATGGGATCTGATCCGCGCCATCGAGACAAACCGCCCGCCCATCGCCGACGTCGAGGACGCCCGCGCCGTCGTCGAAATGATCCGCGCCGTTTATGTCTCCCACCTCACCGGCGGAATCCGCATCGCCCTGCCGCTGAAGTCCAGTCTGATGTCAGAAACCTCCGGCAAAGCCGGAGGCTTGGAAAAGGTTGAGCGGCTCAAAGCCGCACAGCCCTACGGGCATTGATTCTGGCAAAAGAGCCTCGGACAATAAACATAGTTCTGGAGCCTCCTCACAGGCATCGGCGGAATCTCGTCAATCCCGCCAACCGGAGCCGCGGGCTCCACCGAAACCGGACCATCCGGCTTTCCAAACTCCCGTGCCAGAGCCTCCCGGATGGCATCCTTCAAAGGCTCCAGCGGCAACTCCGGCTGCGCGTCTCCCCGGCGAATATCAGAACTCCTCCCTCCCGTTCTGTTACTTGTCGTTTTCATGGGATTTGGTTTATTTTCTGCGAAGCAGAAGTCTCCTCACATCCGGAACTCCGGAATCACTTCCCGCTGCAGAGGTTCTTCTTCCCGCAGACGCCGGGATTGGATGATCTCCTCAAAAGCCGCCATCGCCTGCTCATACGTCATCGGAGACGGCGTCTCATCCATCGGACGGTCGAAAACCGGCAACTCAAAATCGTCTTCTGCTTTCATTCAGTCTCCCTGATTCATGAAATGCTGCCATATTTTCTGAACCCGCACCAGCGATTCCTCTCCGCCATAACGCAGAATCAAATCGTGAAAGGTGCTTTCCGAAGGATCCAGGTGATGGAGCATCACAAGCTGCCGGATGTCTTCCCAATCCTGCTCCGGCTTCGAGCGGTCCGGACTCCGCGCCGCATGAAGTTTGAGCGCAACCATGTGACGGGCAGACGGCGTTTTCAGTGCTTCACTTCCCCACGCCTCCGTCATCAGTTTGCCAAAGGTGGAATCATCCAAAATCATCAAATCCACCCTCGGCCATCCGACCTTCCCGCTGAACTGGGCAAATGCATTTCCCTCCGAATAGCAGGAATAACCGAAGGTTCCCAACAACGCCTCCCACTCCCTGCGCTGCTCCGCTCTCACCAGGAAATCCACATCCAGCGTCATCCGCGAATGTCCCAGCTTGGAAACCGCGTGCCCCCCGATCAAAAGCAAATCCAAGCCGCGCCTCCCAGCCTCCTTCGTCACGCGTTCAATAAGTTCCCGAATCATAAGTTACATTGGAATATTATCGTCCGGGTCGGTTTTCAAATCGTGTGGCTTCCTGGGCTCCCACCCCGCAGGCGGCCCAATTCCCCACGAACGCAGGCGGGCCGCGTTGAGAATGCGACAAACATTCCACTCCAACCGCGCCACAGCCCCAGTGAACTGACCACTCTCATTCTTTCGACGACTAAAAATCGCTGCTTGGTGGACGAGACGCGGGTGATTCACTTTCTGAATCGATGCGCACCCATACTGGGCAATGCCGCATGGATCATGCACCAATGTTGCGCTCACGTCTTTAAGCAGAGTCGATTCAGGGGGGAGTTGCAGATGAACCTCGAAATCCGCCACGAATTGCGCCTTCTCGCGTTTATTGGCCCGCCGTGCAAGCCATTTACCGGAAGCAATTACGGCCTGATTGCTGTTATTTGCAGACTGTTTACCCTTCTGCGACCCACCTTCCATTTCAATCCGCACCCGTGGGTGAGCGTGGTAGCATTGCGGACCGCCGATGGCTCGGAGACCAATATTTATAGCGGCGTTAATGTCAGCTTGGCGGATTTTTGGAAAGGACTTCGGCGAATCCATGTCTTTGATTGGCTGAGCGGCAATGAACAGCGCCCCACCCTGGTGCGGGATCAACATTCGGGCGTTCTTGATTCCACGACCTTCCAGTTCATCTATACACAGCGTCATAAATAATTGCGCATAATTTTTGATATTCACCATAGAAAACGCCTTCAATATCCGCATTTTTATATGGCTTCGTGTATAACTGGTCAAAGACGCACGCGATCTCTGGATTCTTTGTGATGGATTGTTTCCAACGAGGACGGTCATTGGCACACACCTCGCCCGCACGGGATCCTGAAGGCGTTTTCCTCGGGAACTCATCCCACGCGACGCGCATCCGCTCACGGAGTTTTGTAATAGGATGTTCGGCAGGCAGCCATTCACCTAGAGCCACCAAAGCGAGCGTGTAATAATTCACCGCATCCTGAAAAAGCTCGTGGTGTTTCCAGAGGGCTTCCTCGCCAAGGCGGCGGGATTCTCTGGGGTCATCTGGGTCGAGATCCTGCCAGTCCTCCGGCAACTTGGGTTTGGTGACGCCTTCTTTGGGAATCTGGACTTTGGTGACGCGGCCCTGATAGATGCGGTTCATAAGGTGCTGGGAACGGGGGAATTCATTTCATTTCTTTTTCCAGGAGTCCATCTGGAAAACCCCTTTGGACAGGGCGGATGCGGGTCTGTGGAAGCAAGTCATGGGCGGACGGTAATCAGTCCAGCCGGTCAACGGCTGTCCTATCCCCCGGCCGAAAACCCGGTGAAGCTCTACAAGGTCGTCTACGAGACGGTGGTCCCCGAGGACAACAACCGTCCGGTGCAGGTCAACGCCTACGAGACATGCTACGGCCTGCCGGGCCTTGGCACGACCGCGATCAAGCCCCGGTATTGGCGGACGGCCCGCGATCTCTACGACAACACGATCACCTGGGAACAGGCGGGAAAAATCCTGCCCGCAAAAGCCAGGGATCTTTTCGAAGAGGAGTTCATCAGCGATTGCCCCCCCGTATCGCGGGCCTGATCCGCCCGGTTTGGTTTGGCGGACGGGGCGGGCGGTTCACTTCATCCGGTCGAAGGTTTGTTGCAGCAATTCCAAGGCGGTTTTTTTTCCGGTTTTCGCCCGCACGGCCTCGACCCATTGCGCTTCGAGCGCGTTCTTTGTCGGACGGTCGTTCTCGTAGAAGACGCCGAAGGCCCCGGGGAAAGGGAGGTCGGCGAGCTTGTAGGCGGCGAGCTCGTCGGACGGGTCATGCCGCCGTTCGTCCTCCGGAGAGCCATCCCACATTTTCTCTTCGATGAGGCGGAACTCCCCGCCCTTGCGGGGGTTTCCCGCGTCGAACGCGCCGGGGAAAAATTCCACGCATTCCGAGAGGATCTCGACGACCGAAAAGCCGGGGTGGTCCATCGCGCGCTCCATCATCGCGACCATGTGGTTGACCTGGGTCGCGTGCGAGCGGGCGACGAATGTCGCGCCCGCCGCGATGAGTTTTTTCATCGGGTTGACCGGCTGGTCCACGGCACCGTTCGGATCGGTTTTTGATTTGAACCCGAGCGGGGATGTCGGGGAAGTCTGCTTTTTCGTCAGGCCATAGACAAAGTTGTCCATGATGACGTAGGTCAGGTTGACGTTCTTTCGGGCTCCGTGCTCGAGATGGTTGCCCCCGATGGAAAAGGCATCGCCGTCCCCCCCGAAAAGGAACACGTGCAGGTCCGGCCGCGCGAGGCTCACGCCGGAAGCGAGCGGCACCGCCCGCCCGTGGATGAAATGTCCGCCGTGGGTGTTGACGAAATATGGAAATCTCGACGAGCAGCCGATCCCGGCCAGCGTGACGATCTTTTCCCGCGGGAGCTGGCGGCGCTCCAGCATCTTATAAAACGAGGCCAGCACGGCAAAATCGCCGCAGCCCGGGCACCACGTCGGGTGGTCTGCGGAGAGATCTTTTTTCGTCAGTTTTTCCGGCGTGGGTCCGAGGGTCGGGATGGTTGCGCTCATTTCAAAACTCCTTCGAGGATTTCCTTGACGCGGAATGTCAGGCCGCTGGTCTTGTTCAGGCTGCTGATTTTCGGGTCGCAGTAGCGTGCGCGCAGGATCGTGGCGAGCTGTCCGTAGCCGTAGAGCCCCTCGTCGTTCATCTCGACGACGATGATGCGGCGGAATCTCGCAAAGATTTTTTCGAGCCCGTTCGGGAGGGGGTTCAGGTGCCGCAGATGGAGCGCGGAGAGGCATTCTCCGCCGTCGCGCGCGGTCTTGACCGCCTCGTAAATCGGCCCGTAGGTGGAGCCCCAACCGACCAGGAGCGCCTCGCCTTCCGGGTCGCCAAAAACCCCGGGCAGCGGAATTTCCGCGGCGAGCCGCTGGAGCTTGTTCCGCCGTTTCGCCGTCATGGCCGAGTGGAGCCTCGGGTTGCCGGTCGGGTGGCCCATCTCGTCGTGCTCGAGCCCTGTCACCGTGGGATAAACCCCGCCGAGCATCCGGGTTCCGGGAGGCGCGTGCTGGGTGAGCCCGTCGAGCGGATATGGCCTGAATCCCGGGCCCCGCGGGGTCAGGTTTGGCAGGAACTCGACCACGAGGTTCCTCAAATCCGGTTCGTCGAATGCCTGGATCCTCGTGGCCAGCGATGCGTCGCTGAGGATGAAAACCGGCGTGCTGAAATTCCTGGCGATGCGGGCCGCCTCGATCGCGATGTAGAAACAATCCTCGACGGTCGAAGGCGCGAGCACGACGCGCGGGCTGTCGCCATGCCCCCCGAAGATCGCCTGGTAGAGATCGCTTTGTTCGACGTTTGTCGGCAGTCCGGTGCTCGGCCCGCCGCGCTGGACGTTCACGATGATGAGCGGCATCTCCGCCATGGTCGCCCAGCCGATCGCCTCGGTCTTGAGCGAGATGCCGGGGCCGGAGCTTCCGGTGATCGCCAGATGGCCGGAATACGAAAACCCAAGGGCCGTGGACACCGCCCCGATTTCATCCTCGCACTGCACGAACAGCCCCCCGTATTTCGGAAGCTCGGACCGGAGGATTTCCATGACCGTCGTCCACGGCGTGATCGGGTAGGCCGCACCGTGGCGCACGCCCGCCGCGATCAGGCCATACGCGAGCGCCTGGTTGCCGTCCATCGTCACCTGGGCGCGCCCGCCCGCGTCCCCGGACGGCTCGAACTTGTATCGCGTCGAGAGCACGTTGCCCACCGGGTAGGCGTAGCCGGCCTGGAACGCCATGAGGGCGGTGTTCAGGATGCTTTCGTTTTTTCCCCCGAATTTCTCGCGGAGCAGGCGTTGCAGTTTTTCGGTGTCGAAACCGAAGATTTTCGCGAGCAACCCGAGCACGAAAACATTTTTTCCCTTGTCCTTCGCGGTCCCGCCGAGGGCCTCGACCGTCAGCCCGGTAATGGGGATGCCGACATAGACAAAGCGTTTGTCGTCCCTGTCCGGCTCGACGTGATCGGAGTCATAAAGCACGACGCCTCCCTCGCGCAGGAACCCGATGTTGTCGTCGTAGCTGTGCTGGTAAAACGCGACGAGAAAATCCGCCTCGTCACCGGGCGACAGGACATCGCCGGTGCCGACGCGAACCTGGAAGAGGGACGGGCCGCCGGAAATCGTGGACGGGATGGTCATGTATGTCATCACGTCCTGCGCGCTCCGCCCGGCGAGGCGGGCCAGCAAGGCTCCCGCGCTCTGGATGCCGTCCTGGGAATTTCCGGCAAGCCGGATCACTGCGTCGCGGATGTGTTCGGGTCTCAGGTCGGCGCGTGCGCCGGAGGCTGCGGGGTTTTCTGGTTGGGATGCGGTCACTTGTGGGCGGTTGAAAATTGACCGGCATCATAACGGACACGAAGCGCTTGTCATGCCATTATGATCGGGAAATGCCAACCCCGTTTTTCCATGCAATTCCTTTCCATATTCCTCCTCCAAAGAAATGTGGACAGTCCGTGTGGTTCCACCGATTCTCCCGCGCGTGGAGATCGCTTTTCCGACCCGCCGGTTCGGCGGATACATTTTTGACTGTGACGGGACCATAGCGGACACGATGCCGCTGCATTTCCGGGCGTGGACGCGGGCGATGGAGGAATTCGGCGGACGGTTTCCCGAGGAACTTTTTTACTCCTGGGGAGGAAAACCCACCGACGTGATCGTCGTCCAGTTGAACCGGATGTTCGGCCTTTCCCTGGATGTCGCAAAAACGGTCCGGTTCAAGGAGGACTGCTACCTGTCGCTGATCTCCGAGGTCACGCCGGTCCAACCGGTTTTGGATTTTGCCAACAGTCTCTGCGGGAGTGCGCCGATGGCGATCGCCTCGGGAGGCCACCACGAGCTGGTGGATGCGACGCTTGCCTCGCTCGGGATCACGGGGCTTTTTGACGCGGTGGTTTGCGCGGAAGACTACCTGCACGGAAAGCCGGCTCCGGATCCCTTTCTGGAAGCGGCGAAGCGGCTGGGCGTGCCGCCATGTGATTGTGTGGTTTTTGAAGACAGCCCGACCGGCATCGAGGCCGCCGAGGCCGCCGGAATGGCGCACGTGTTCGTGCCTACCGCCACGCAGGGGCGTCGCTAGCGACGGACCGGACAGCTCCGGTCCCTCCAGAATTCCGGCAACCTCAGCCAGCGAGAAACGCGAGCGCCTTTTCGTAGCTTTGGCGCTCGAGGAAGTGGAGGAGGCGCGGGTCGGTGCCGGGCGGAAGCGACGCGATCTGGGATTGCAGCTCGCGGTGGGCGGCTTTGATGGCCTCGAGGTGGGCCGCCGGATCGCGCTCGCGCAGGGCGTGGTCCGCGACGACATCGAGCCGTTTGCGGAGGGCGGCGGCAAGGGATTCGGAACTCATGCGGGGTCGGGCTCCTCCGCGACGGGCTCCGGGGTGCCGGGTTCCCCGTCCGGCGAGGCGGCTTCCTCGAGAAAATCCGCATGCGGTTCGGGCTCGGGCGCGCGGTGTTCGCTGGCGAGCTTGTCGGATTTGCCGAAGGTGCCCGCGACGCTTGTCTCCGGGCTGTCGGCCCCGGCCTTTGCGCTGAATTTGACGCTGACGAGTTTGCTGACCCCGTGCTCTTCCATCGTGACGCCGTAGAGCATGTCCGCGCGGCTGATGGTGCGCTTGTTGTGGGTGATGACGACGAACTGGCTCTGCCCCACGAAGCGGTCCAGGATTTTGACGAAGCGGCTGATGTTCGATTCGTCGAGCGGCGCGTCCATTTCGTCGAGCACGCAGAACGGGCTCGGCTTGACCATGTAGATGGCGAACAGGAGCGAGACGGCGGTCATCGTGCGCTCGCCGCCCGAGAGGAGGCTCACGCTCTGGAGCTGCTTGCCGGGAGGCTTGGCGATGATCTCGATGCCCGATTCGAGCGGATCGCTGTCGTCCACGAGCATGAGGTTCGCGCGTCCGCCGCCGAAGAGTTCGGTGAACATCTCCTGGAAGTTCACGCGGATCTTTTCGAATGTCTCGGCGAAGAGCTCCTTGGTCGTGCGGTTGATTTTGGAGATGACCTCCAGCAATTCCGCCTTCGAATTCACGAGGTCGGCGTTCTGTTTTTCGAGGAAGGCGTAGCGTTGTTCGAGCTCGTCGAATTCCTGGATGGCATCGACGTTGACCGGCCCCATCGATTCGATCCGCTCGGTGAGCTCGGCGACGATTTCCTCAATGCGTTCCCACGGGATCCCCTCCCCTTCACCCGGTTCCGGGAACTTCTCCGCAGGCTGCTCCTCCTCGACCGGCGGAGCGGGCTCCGCTTCCTCGCCGGAATCCGCGCCGGGCCTGCGTTTGTTGCGCTCGCGGAAAGCCACGAGCAGCGAGTAGGTGTCGGGCTGGAAGGCCTCCAGATCGATCTGGTAGCGGTGCGAAACGTGGTCCCGGATGTTCTCCATGCGCATCCCGGCCTGGGCGGATTTGACTTCGAGGCGCCCGCGTTCCTCCTGGATCCGGATGAGCTGTGCGCGGGCGGCGCGCAGGGCGAATTCTGTGGCATCCGCGCTGGTGTGAACCTCGGAGCGGGAAGCGGCGAGGGCTTCCAGTTTGGATTCCCCGACACCGAGCGATTCCTTCCATTCGGCGATGGAAACCCCGAGGGAGGAGTTCTCCGCGTCCAGCGACTCGATCCGCCGCCCGTAATTGGCGATGTCCACCCGGCGGGCATCGAGGAGATCGGAAAGCTCGGCGAGGCGGGCGGCCATCGGCCCGCGCTGGCGGTTCAGGTTTTCCTGTTGCTGCCGTTCGGTGGCCACCCGGACCCGGATTTCGTTGAGGGCGTCGGAGGCCGCGCTCTCCCGTTCGCGTGCGACCTGGACGCGCATTTCCGCTTCGCCGCGCGAGGAGCGGCAGGCATCGAGCGCGGAAGACACCTCGGCGATTGTGGATTCGAGCTCCCCGAGCTGCGCGAGACTCGCGCGCAGGGCCTCCTCGATCGAGGAGGTTTCGCGGGCGAACGAGGAGCGTTTCGCCTCGGCATCCGCAAGCTGGCGCTCGAAATGTCGGCGCTCATTTTCCAAAGACGCCGCTTCGACCTGCGCGGCTTGAACGACCTCGCGGGCGGATTTGAGCCGGTCGGCGGCGGAATCGAGGGCCTCCCCGGCGCGGGCGCGTTCGCCCGCGAGGTTTTCGAGACGGAGCGTGGCCGCCGCGAGCTCCGTGTCGAGCTGGGCGATATGGGCCTTCCGCTGCAAGGCGGATTGGCCGGTGTTTTCGCCGGAGATCCCGCCCTGGACGATCCCGTCGAACGTGACGAATTCCCCCTGCAAAGTGGCATAGGCAAACGCGGGATGCTGCGGGCGGAGGCGGAAGGCCTCTTCCAAATTCCCGACGACGAGAACCCCGGCGAGCAGGTGTCTTGCGAGATCGACCGCATCGCCCGTCCCCCCGACGCATTCGGAGGCGCGCCCGAGGACGCCGAACGGGACCTCGACGGGATGGTCGGCGGCGCGGTTGATCCAGTCCGCAGGAATCACGTTCGCGCGGCCCAGCCTGTTTTTCGAGAGGGTCAGGAGCGCGGACTCGGCAACACCCGGATCCTTGAAAATGATCGCCTGCAAGGCGGAGCCGAGCGCCGCCTCCACGGCGGGAATAAACTGCGGTTCGACCTGGATGTTCTGCGCGAGCGCACCCTGAATGGCCGGGCCGAAGAACGACGGGTTGTCGAGCCCGTGCAAGACCGCCTGCGTGCCTTCGTCAAACCCCTCGCCCTGTTCCTGAAGCTGCCGGAGAACTTCGAGCCGGGACTCGATTCCCGTGGCCTCTTTTCCGGCGACCGACAAAACCGCCTCGGCATTCTGGCGGGCCTGCTGGGCGGCATCGTGGGCGGCGGCGGCCTCGGCGACCTCGGCCTGGGAATGCTCGAGCCCGAGCCGGGCATTCTCCGCGCGCCGCGCCAGGTCGGCCAGGGCGACGGAAAGGTCTCCGGCGAGCCGGGTGGCGGACTCGGATTCCCCCTGGAGCAGGCGGAGGCGGGTTTCTCCGGACTCCCGGCGTCCGGCCGCCGAGGAAATGTCGCCGCGGAGCGAGCCGAGCCGCGCCTCGAGGCGCGAGATTTCCCCGCCGGTCTGCTGGATTTCCCGTTCGACCGAAAGGCGTTCCTCGCGCGCGGAGCGAACTTTTTCGTTCTGGTCGTCGAGCGATTGTTCGTGGCTGCGGAGGGTCTCGATCATCTGGCTCAGGAGGGAATCCGTCTGTTCGATCTGCTCCTGCTGGGTGCGGATTTTTTCCTCCGCCTGCGCGATATCCGCCCGGTGCCGATTGATCAAGGCGGCGGCCTCGTCCGCCCGTTCCCCGTTCGTCTGGATCCGGCTCTCTGCGGAAAAGATTCGGTTCCGGACCGTCTGGATCTCTTCCCGCGCCAGCGCCGTCGCGGAGTCGAGGTCCTCGATCCGCTGGCGAAATCCCGCCAGCTCGGTTTCCTGCGCGGCGGTTTCCTCCTCGTGGATCGCTCGAGCGGCCTCGCCCTGGCGCAACTGGAGCCTGAGGTTTTCGAGATCAGCGGCGAGGTCCTTGTAATTCCGGTGCGAGAGGTGGGAGTCGAACGTGCGGAGGTCCTGCATCAACGCCTGGTAGCGCCGCGCCTTTCCGGCCTGGCGCTGGAGCGAGCCGATCTGGCGCTTGACTTCCTTGATGATGTCCTGCACGCGGACGAGGTTCACCTCGGTGTATTCGAGCTTCCGCAGGGCCTCCTTTTTTTGGGCCTTGTATTTTGTGATCCCGGCCGCCTCCTCGAAGATCGCGCGCCGGTCCTCCGGCCTGCTGCTGAGGATGAGGTCGATCTTCCCCTGCTCCATGATCGAGTAGGCGCTGCGCCCGACGCCGGTGTCCATGAAGAGCTGGTGGATGTCCTTCAGGCGGCACGCCGTCTTGTTCAGAAAATACTCGCTCTTTCCGTCGCGGTAGACACGCCGCGTGATCCGCACCTCGTTCCAATCGGTTCCGAGTTCTTTTTCGCACTCGGCAAATGTCATCGAAACTTCCGCCATCCCGAGAGCCGGGCGGCTGTCGGTGCCGCTGAAAATGACATCCGACATCTCCCCGCCGCGCAGCGCTTTTGCGGATTGCTCGCCGAGCACCCAGCGAATGGAATCCAGCACGTTGGACTTGCCGCAGCCGTTCGGGCCGACAATCGCGGTCACCCCCCGGTGAAAATTCAAAACCGTTTTTGGCGCGAACGATTTGAACCCGATAATTTCCAAGGATTGCAGATACATGGGGACTCCGTTACTTTCGTTTTTGAAATCGTAAGTATCTCCATCGGGGTGGCAAGAGAAAATACAATATGAAGGAAGAATAATTCCAGAAACCACAATATATTGCGCTTTTTATGGACAACTCCCACATTGACGACCTATTTGCCTTCCTCCGGTTTCCGAGCGTTTCCGCTCAAACAAAGCATGGGAAAGACATGCGGGACTGCGCGGGCTGGCTGGTGGAAAAACTCGCGGGGATCGGCCTGGAGGCCCGGCTGGAGGAAACAGTCGGCCATCCGGTGGTCATCGGGAAGAGCGCGAGGGATGCGGGGAAGCGAACCGTTCTGATCTACGGTCACTACGATGTCCAGCCACCCGAGCCGCTGGAGGCATGGAGCTCGCCGCCTTTTGAGCCGGAAATCCGGGACGGGCGGATCTACGCAAGGGGCTCCACCGACAACAAAGGGCAAATTCTCGCGCATATCCTGGGAGTCGAAGAGGCGCTTGGCGAGGGCCCGCTTCCGGTCAACCTGATTTTTCTGATCGAAGGCGAGGAGGAAGTCGGCAGCGGGAGCCTCCCGGATTTTCTCGAAAGCCACCGCCGGGAACTCGCCTGCGATGTGATCGTGATTTCGGATACCGGGATGGCGGCGGATGGCTATCCGACCTTGAGCTACGCGCTTCGCGGGGTTGCGGCGATGGAGGTCAAGGTCATCGGGCCTTCGCACGATTTGCATTCCGGCGTCTACGGGGGGGCGGTGGCAAATCCGGCAACCGCCGCCGCGAGGCTCATCGCGAGCCTGCACGACGAACGCGGGCGCGTGGCCATCGCGGGATTTTATGATTCGGTCCGGGATCCGTCCGAATGGGAGCGCGCGGCTGCGGCTTCCTCCCCGCTGCGCGATGAGGATATCGCGGCCCAGGCCGGAGTCGTGGAACTCTGCGGGGAAGAGGGATTCAGTGCCATCGAGCGCATCGGTGCACGGCCGACCGCCGAGATCAACGGGATCGGAGGGGGGTATCAGGGGCAGGGAAGCAAGACGGTGATTCCGTCGGAGGCGTTTTTCAAAATCACCTTCCGCCTCGTGCCCGACCAAAACCCGGACGAAATCCTCCGGCTGGCGGAAGCGCATTTTGAAAGGCACAGGCCGGTCGGCGTCCGCCTAGAAATTGCGCGAGGGCACGGCGGGGCACCGTATTTTTTCGATCCCAACTGCCCGGACGGGCTCGCCGCGCGCCGCGCGCTGGAAAAGGTCTTCGGAAAAAGTCCGGCCCTCATGCGCGAAGGCGGTTCGATCCCGATCCTGGCCACGTTCCGGGAAAAGCTCGGACGCGATTCCCTCCTCGTCGCGCTCGCCTCGCCGGATTGCCGGGCGCACGCGCCCGACGAAAATTTCCCCGTGGAGAACTTCCTGGCCGGCATCCGACTGAACCGGGCGTTGCTCGAAGAGCTTTCGCCACTTTTCTACGCGGCGGGGATGACATTGAGCCCGCGGAGTTCAAAGAGCGGGGCGGCGGCGAGGAAGTGACGGTCGTTGGGATAGACATCACACACACGCGCATGCTCCCCGAACCGAGAGTGTTATGCGGCGGGTATTATGAGTTGCGGCGCGAGCGGCTTTTCGTGCGTTGCCCGTGCGGACAATTCCGAGACGCGCCCTGTGTTCCGGGCTTTCAGGGATTACCAGCTCGACTTCGTCACGCCGGGGATGAGGCCGGCGGAAGCGAGTTCACGGAACGTGATGCGGGAGATCTTGAAGCGGCGGATGTAGGCATGGCGGCGTCCGGTGACCTTGCAGCGGTTGACGAGGCGGGTCGGGCTCGCATCACGGGGGAGCTGGGCGAGGGATGCGTAATCTTTTTTCGCCTTCAGTTCCGCTCGCAAGGAGGCGAATTTCGCCACCGTCGCCGCTTTGCGCTTGTTGCGCTCGATCCATGCTGTTTTTGCCATAGGAGGGCGGACTGTATAGACAAACAGGGGATTGGCAAGCGCATTTTGAAACGAATTGCAGACACGGGCTCCGCCCGATATGCTGGCCGTCCCGCATATGAAGACACCTTTTGACCCGATTGCCTCCGTGATTTCCGACATCCGCCGCGGGAGGATGGTGATCGTAACGGACGATGCGGACAGGGAAAATGAAGGAGACCTCCTGATGGCCGCCTGCAAGGTCACGCCTGCCGCAGTGAATTTCATGGCGAAGCACGGGCGAGGGCTCATCTGCTCGCCGATCACCGAGGACCGCGCCCAGAAGCTGGGGCTGCAGCGGATGGTGGCCCACAACCGCGAGCTTTTCAAAACCGACTTCACAGTCTCGGTGGACGCCACTTCCGGCATCAGCACGGGCATCAGCGCCAAGGACCGTTCGACGACGATCCGCGTCCTCGCGCAGGAATGCTCGCTGCCGGTGGATCTCGTCCAGCCCGGGCACGTGTTTCCCCTGCAGTCCAAGCCGGGCGGGGTCCTCCAAAGGGCCGGCCATACGGAAGCCGCCGTGGACCTGGCCCGCCTGGCCGGGCTCGATCCGTCCGGCGTCATCTGCGAAATCCTCAAGGACGATGGCTCGATGGCCCGGCTCCCCGACCTGGTGAAATTCAAGCGCAGGCACAATTTGAAACTCTGCTCGATCCAGGATCTCATCGCGCACCGCCGGAAGAGCGAGAAGCTGATCGAGCGCGAGCAAACGATTCTGATGCCGACCGACTACGGGGATTTCGATTTGCATCTCTACCGCTCGCTCGTCGATGGCATGCACCATATCGCCTTGGTGATGGGGGAAATCACTCCCGGAAAACCCACGCTCGTGCGCGTCCACAGCGAGTGCCTCACCGGCGATGTTTTCGGATCGAGGCGGTGCGATTGCGGGTCGCAATTGCACCAGGCGATGAGGCGGATCCAGGAGGTCGGCACCGGCGTCCTGGTCTATATGCGGCAGGAGGGCCGGGGCATCGGGCTCGGCCCGAAAATCCATGCCTACAAGCTTCAGGAGCAGGGTCTCGATACCGTCGAGGCCAACGAGAAGCTCGGGTTTCCGATGGACCTTCGCGAATACGGGCTCGGCGCGCAGATCCTGGCCGATCTGGGCGTCCACCGGATCCGCCTCCTCACCAACAACCCGCGCAAAGTCGTGGGGTTGGAAGGATACGACATCGAGATCGTCGAGCAGATCCCGATCCGCTCATCAACAAATCCCCACAACGCCAAATACCTCGCCACGAAGAAAAAGAAAATGGGGCACAAGCTGTAGCGGTTCCGGGTGCCTGCGACCCGCAGGCTCAGACATCCTGATACTTGATAAAGCCGATGGACGGGTGTATCTTCCGCCATGATCCTCCAGTTCATGGCGTTCGCGGTTCTGGCGCTGCTCGGGCTGTCCTGCGTGGTTGCTCCGTTTGTGGCCCCCCACCATTCGCAATAACAGGATTCTCCTGCAATCCGGCGGGCTTTTTGCCATGATCGGATGCCAATGATCAACATGGCCTCCGGCGCAGCAATCGCATTCGGGTTTGGTTTTCTCTATTTTCTCGGGGCGATTCCCGCGGGAGTCGTTGCCGGCACGCCGCTGTGGCTGGCGGCGGTTTCCGCATGGGCGGGCTATTCCGCAGGAGCCATGCTGGTGCTTCTGGCCGGAGCGCCGCTCAGGGACTGGCTGGTCAGGAAGTTCAAAATCCCGGTGACGCGGGATCCCTCGAAGCTGATCTGGCGTGTCTGGCAAAAGTGGGGGCTCGCGGGATTGGGGTTGCTGGCACCCGTGACGATCGGCCCCCAGGCCGGGAGCGTCCTGGCGCTGGCCGTCGGGGAACGTGCGGTCAGGGTGTTCGCGGCCCTCAGCCTGGGAGCCGTCCCCTGGTGCGTTCTCTTTGCCTTGCTGGCGGGGCTGGGAGCAAAGATCGCGCGTTGACAGAGACTTCCACTTGCGTAGCTTTGCGGAATTCATTCATGGAGCACTCTGATACCGAGGAACGCTTTGCTTCCCACGCACCGGGTTACTGGCCGGATATCGCCACCGACCGATGGCACGACTGGAAATGGCAGCTCAAAAACCGGGTCACCACGCTTTCCGGGCTGGAAAAAAATCTCCGCCTGACAAGCGATGAACGGGCGGGGGTTCTCCTCGCGGGCACGAAGCTCGCGCTCGCCGTCACCCCCCACTATTTCAACCTGATAGACCGCAACGATCCCTCTTGCCCGATCCGCCGCCAGGTCATTCCCAGCATTGAGGAAGGTTACGATTCTCCCTACGACATGTCCGATCCGTGCGGGGAAGATGCCGCCATGCCGGTCCCCGGCCTGGTGCACCGCTACCCGGACCGCGCGCTCTTTCTTGTCACCGACCGCTGCGCCTCATACTGCCGCTACTGCACGCGCAGCCGGGTGGTGAGCGGCGTCGGCGAGCAGGAGCTCCACCTGGATTTCGAGCAGGCCTTTGCGTATCTGGAAAAGCACGGTGAAGTGCGCGACGTGCTCCTCTCCGGCGGCGACGCGCTCCTCCTCTCCGACGACAAACTCGAAGGCATTTTGGGCCGGCTGCGGGCGATCCGCCACATCGAGTTCCTCCGCATCGGGACCCGCGTCCCCATTTTCCTCCCGCAGAGGGTCACCCCCGAACTCTGCGCGATGCTGAGAAAATACCACCCGCTTTGGATGAGCGTGCATGTCAACCACCCGAGGGAGCTGACCATCGAAGTCCGCGATGCCCTGGGGCGGCTGGCGGATGCCGGGATCCCGCTCGGCAACCAGAGCGTGCTTCTGGCGGGCGTGAACGACAACGTGAACACGATGAAAGAGCTCGTCCACAAGCTCCTGCTGTGCCGGGTGCGCCCGTATTATCTTTACCAGTGCGACCTGATCCGGGGCTCCTCGCACCTGCGCACGTCCGTGGCCAAAGGGGTCGAGATCATCGAGGGGCTGCGCGGGTTCACCACCGGGTATGCCATCCCCCAATTCGTCATCGACGCCCCCGGCGGCGGCGGAAAAGTTCCTGTCAACCCCGGCTACGTCCTTTACCACGACAAGGAGAAGGTCGTGATCCGGAATTTCGAAGGCAGGATTTTCGAGTATCCCGAGCCCGGGGCCGCGCGTGTCGCCACCCGTCACGAAGAACTCCTCCCCGCCTGATCATGGGGGGGGTCATCGTCCGCCCGCGTTCGAGGATTCTGCACGGACACGATTGGGTCTATTCCAGCGAGATCCTGAAAACCTTCGGGAGCCCCGGGGACGGGAGCGTGGTCTCGATCAAAGACGGGCGGGACCAGTTGCTCGGCGTCGGGATTTACAACTCGAAGTCGCAGATCGTCGTGCGCCGATTTTCCCGGAGGAGGCAGGACCTCGACGAGGATTTTTTCCGCCGCCGGATCGCGCAGGCGCTGGAATACAGGGTCGAAGCCGGCTGCCGGGCCGATCTCCTGCGCCTCGTCTGGAGCGAGAGCGACGGGCTTCCGGGGGTGATCGTCGACCGCTACGGGAAAATCCTTGTCCTGCAAACCCTGACGAAGGCGATGGACCTGCACAGGGGGCTGATCGCTCAAACCCTCATGGATCTGACGGGATCGGCATGCGTGATCGAGCGCAACGACGCGCCCGTCCGCGCGGCGGAAGGCATGGAACTCCGGTCCGGGATTCTCGCCGGAACCGCCCCCGACGAGCCTGTCGAAGTGGAAACGTCCGGAGTGAAATTCCTCGTCGATCCCTTCGCCGGGCACAAAACCGGCCTCTACCTCGACCAACTCGACTCTTACGCCGTCGTGGCTCCCCTCGCCCGCTGCCGCCGGGTCTTGGACTGTTTTTCCAACCAGGGAGGGTTTGCCCTCGCGTGCGCAAAACAAGGCGCGACCTCG
This sequence comes from Terrimicrobiaceae bacterium, assembly GCA_041675465.1. Taxonomy (GTDB): domain Bacteria; phylum Verrucomicrobiota; class Verrucomicrobiia; order Chthoniobacterales; family Terrimicrobiaceae; genus QYQL01. The sequence goes on from JBAYTU010000036.1 coordinate 30,257, forward strand.
GTCACGGCGGTCGAGTCCGGCGCCGGGAACATCGCGAGACTGCGCGAAAACGCGGCACGGAACGGGGTCGAAATTGACGCGAAGGACGCCGATGTCTTCGACATCCTGAACCGCGGCGGCGAATACGACCTGATCATCCTCGATCCTCCGTCATTCACGAAGACGCGCGCAAAAGTGAATGAAGCGTTGCGGGGATATCGCGACCTGCATGCGCGGGCCGCGCGCCTTCTCGCGAAGGGGGGGCTCCTGGTCAGCTTTTCCTGCTCCCACCATGTCGCGGGCCACGAGTTCGAGGAAGCCATCGCCGGAGGGCTTCAGGATGCGAGGCGAAACATGCGGCTCCTGCGCCGCATCGGCCAGCCGCCAGATCATCCGGTGGTCGTCGGGATCCCCGAAACGGAATACCTGAAAGGGGTCGTGCTCGGGGCCATGCCCGGCCGATGAGAGCCCACGATCATGCCGGATCAAGCCCCGCGAGCCAGCATTGTCATCCCCGCCAGGAACGAGGAAGACCGTCTCCCTGCCTCGATCCGGGAAATCCGGCGGACCTTCCCCTCGGAGGCGTGGGAATTTCTGATCGTCATCGAACCGGGGAGCGACCGTAGCGGGGAAGTGGCGCGGAGGGAAGCCGACGGGGATCCCCGCTTTGAAATCCTCCTGAACCAGACGGCGCGCGGCAAGGGGTTTGCCGTGAAGACCGGGATGCTGCGGGCGCGCGGAGACTGGATTTTTTTCATGGATGCCGACCTCAGCGTCCCGCTCCGGTTCATCCCGGAGTTCCTGCGTTCCACCGACCGTGCGGACGTGCTGGTGGGATCGCGGCGGCACCGCGAGAGCCGGATTCCTGTCCGCCAGCCGCTCGCGCGGGAGGCGGCGGGACGTGTTTTCAACCGGCTGCTGCGGCTGGCGGGAGCCACGCGGTCCGCCGACACCCAGTGCGGGTTCAAGGCGTTCGCGCGCGAGGCGGCCCGTGAAATCTTTTCGCGGGTGGAGCAGGTGGGGTTCGGGTTCGATGTCGAGGCGATGGCTTTGGCGGAGACGCTCGGGTTCCGCGTTCTGGAACTCCCGGTCGAGTGGGCCGATGTCGCGGGCTCGAAGCTCAGGCCGCTGCGCGACGGGGTTTCGTCGCTCGTCGAGGCAATACTTGCCGCGAGGCGCGTCCGGCGCGAGTATGGAAACAAATGCCAGCCCTCGGAGTAAACATCGATCACGTCGCCACGATCCGGCAGGCGCGATACCGCGAAGATCCGGAGAACCCGAATGCGGAGCCGGATCCCGTCGCGGCCGCCGTGGCGGCGGAGAAGGCCGGGGCCAAAGGGATCACGGCCCATTTGCGCCATGACCGGCGCCACATCCAGGACCGGGACATCCTGCGGCTGCGCGAGCGGGTCACGACAAAACTGAACCTCGAGATGGGGGTCACGGAAGAAATCCTGCGGGTCGCCCTGGAAATCCTGCCGGACGATGTCTGCCTGGTGCCGGAGAACCGCCGCGAGGTGACGACGGAGGGTGGGTTGGATTGCCGCAACCGCCACGGGGCGCTGCGGCGGGCGGTGGCGCGGTTGAGAGGCCGGGGGATCCGCGTCAGCCTGTTTATCGATCCCGACGAGGAGCAGGTCGAGGCGGCGGCGGATCTCGATGCCGACTTTGTGGAGCTGCACACCGGGGCCTACGCGAATGCCGGAAACGAGGGATCGGATCGCGAGCTGCAACGGCTCCGCTCGGCGGCGGGATTGGCCGTCGCGCGGGGTTTGAGGGTAAATGCCGGCCACGGGCTCAACTACCGCAACACCCCCCCCATTCTCGGCATCGGGGAGATCGAGGAGCTGAACATCGGGCACTCGATCGTCTCGCGCGCGGTGGCAGTGGGGCTCGGGCAGGCGGTCAGGGAAATGTGCGATCTCATCGAAAAAGGGTGAACCGCATGGGAGACACGGGATTTTCCGCCGGTGGCGCGACGCTTTCGTGGGAAGGGGCTTTGCGCGGCGAACTCGACAAAATCCGCGATGCCGGACTTTTGCGCAGGCTGCGGGTCCTGGATTCCCCGCAGACCACCCGCGTCAGGTCCGGCGGCCGCGATCTGGCCAATTTTTCCTCGAACGATTACCTCGGGCTCGCAAACCATCCGGCCCTCAAAGAGGCTGCGGTGGCCGAGTGGGAAAAGGCCGGCTTCGGCTCCGGGGCATCACGCCTGGTCTGCGGGACGCTCGCGGCGCACGAACGCCTCGAGGAAGCGATCTCGGGTTTCAAGCGGACCGAGGCCTCCCTGTGCTTCTCGAGCGGCTACGCTGCGGCGATGGGGACGATCCCAGCGCTTTGCTCCCGCGGGGATGCCATCATCTTGGACAAGCTTTGCCATGCCTGTCTCGTCGATGCAGCCCGCCTGAGCGGTGCCCGGATGAGGGTGTTCGCCCACAACGACACCGGGAAGCTCGAGAGCCACTTGCGCTGGGCGCGCGCGAAGCACCGCCGCGTTCTGGTCGTGGCCGAGTCGGTTTACAGCATGGACGGCGACCTCGCTCCGCTCCAGGAGATCGTCGACCTGAAAGAACGCCACGGGGCCTGGTTGTTTTTGGACGAGGCGCATGGCGTGGGGGTTCTGGGTGCAGGCGGACGCGGGCTGGCCGAGAAAACCGGGCTCGAAGGCCGGATCGAGGTCCAGATGGGCACGCTGGGCAAGGCCCTTGGCGCGCACGGGGCCTACGTCACCGGCAGCCGTCTCCTGCGCGAATTTCTGATCAACCGGGCACGCAGTTTCATCTACTCCACAGCCCCTCCCGCACCCGTTGCGGCCGCAGCCGCCAAAGCGATAGAAATCCTGGGCGGCACTGCGGGAGCCCTGTTGCTGAAGGACCTCTGGAACAATATCCGGAACCTCGGGATGGCTCTCGGGATCCCGGAACCCGCGAGTGCCATTGTCCCGCTCATCGTCGGCACCGAACCCGCCGCCATGGAGGCCGGGGAACACCTGCTGGCATCAGGATTCCTGGTGCCGGCCATCCGCTATCCGACTGTCTCGCGGGGAAGCGCACGCCTGCGGATCACCCTTTCCGCCGCCCACTCCGGCAAGGATATCGCGGGTTTGGCAGAGGTTTTGAAGCTGATCGCGGCCTCCAACCCGGAGACAGTCCAACCGTAAGGGCCAACCTACGCTTCCGGCCCGCCGCCCGTTTCGCGTGGAGGAGGAGGGCCTTGGGGTGGTCGCATCTTTTCGAGGATCGGGCCGAGCGTCGGATCAATTTTCAGGAGCGCCGCCTTCATCGCCTTGTGGAACTGCTCCATCGCCGACTGCCGCTCTTCGGGAGTTTTTGCGTCCTTCCTGAGGTTCTCGGCGGCTTGGACCGCAGGATCTTCCCTGGCCTTTTCGCGTGCGGCCATCAGCTTCTGCTTGTCGCTCTCGCTCAGATTGGCCAGCCCGGGAGGCTCGCCCGGCCTGCCCTCCTTGATTTTGCTCTTGACCCGTTCCTTGACGAAGTCCTCCAGCCCGGGATCCGCCTTCGTCATGGCTTCGCGCATCGCCTTGCGGAACTCTTCTCCCGCAGTCTCGGCTTTCTTTTTGAGCTCCTGGATGGCTGGGTCCTGCATCACTTTCTCCCGTGCGGCCTCAAAGCGGGCGCGCATCTCCGGAGGCATGTTTTCGAGCATTTTTTCGCGGAAGCGTTCCTTCATCTTCTCTCCCTGGCCGGGAGGAGGGGGAAAAGGAGGGCGGGAGGGTGAAGGCTGCGGGGTCTGCGCGCAGAGCGCGCCGGTGCAGGCGGCGATCATGGGAAGAAGGATGCGGGTTTTCATTTGGTTTATCGGATTGCAACGGATGCAACCCGGCCACTCCCGCAAAGTTGCAAAAAATCTCAAATGGAGATCGAGAGCCCTGCGGCCTGATTGGCGGGAAGACAGACCCGGAAGGTGGCCCCCGATCCTGGCGAACTTTCCA
>JBAYTU010000037.1:0-33902 GCA_041675465.1 Terrimicrobiaceae bacterium
GAGAGGGGAGCGGTTCGACGACATGTCGATAACGCGAGGGAGGGCGAAGCTCCGTCTGAGCCGTAATAAATGGGCTCACACGGAGGTTCGCCCTCCCATCGTTGGCGTTACGCGCGGATTTGGATTTGTGGCGGGCACTTGACTCTCAATCCTCGCCATGCCAACCTCAAACCATGGAAACGCAGGCTTCCGGCTTCAAATCCCGGGCCAACGCCCCGGAGAGCCGAAAGCGGTTTCCTGTCAGGAACACACCCATCACATGAGCACCTACGTCCCGCTGATCAGCTCCGGCACCGCCGGCCCCCTCGGCGTCCTCCACCTCCCCCGCCTCTGGCTGAAAGTTTCCCTCGAAGCCGCCGGCAAACTCGCTCCGGGCTACCCCGGCATCGGCAAAGGTTACGACGCGATGACCTGCGCCGCTCTCGGCCTGGATGAAGAAGCCGTGAAGAGCCACATCAAGTCGAGCAAGCCCACTTACCCGCAGTTTGAAGCGTGGGTGAAGGCGAACGGCAAGTCCGTTACGCCCGACGCCATCGCCAAGCACAACGCGGCCGTCACCGGCTACCTGCACGACGACGCCACGCGCCAGGGCATTCTGAGCGCCAACGGTCTGCCGGATGGCTCGCCGAAGGACGCAGTGAACCTCAACAACCTCGACGACTGGTATGAATTCCACCAGTCGGTGCTGAAGTAAGCGGACCGAATGGCGCCAACTTAAGCGGGGTTTGGGACGACCGTCCCGGTTGCCGGTTTGCAGAGGGAATGGCAGGCGGGACGCCCGCAATCGTTGCTTAAGCGCCATTCGGGTCAGGACCCTGTCTGTAGTTCTTGCGGAGGGAAAATAACTCAACCCTCGTTGAGCATTTTGTCGTAGAACCCGACGATGTCGCCGTTCCTGTCGCTTTCGCAGAAGGCCATCGCGCTGCGGGGGTGGGCGTTGAGCGCGCCGGTGATCATGTAGGGGATGTTCGGCCCCCAGTCGAAGCGCCCCTTCATGGGCATGATGGTTTTCTGGATCAGATCCAGGACCGGGCGGAGCTTGAATTTCGGGTTTCTCAGGAAGCTGAGAAGGATTTCCATCGGGCAGTTGCCGGCACCGCGCCCGAGCCCCATCATGGTGGCATCGACGCGGTTGCAGCCCAGGATGATGGCTTCGATGGTGTTCGCGAAAGCGAGCTGGAGGTTGTTGTGCGCGTGGATGCCGACATCCTTGCCGGTCCCCTCGAGGGCCTTCCGGTATTTGTTGACGAGGTGGTCGATCTGCTCGCGGTAAAGCGCCCCGTTGCTGTCGACGACAACGACGGTGCCCGCCGACGTTTCGCGCGCGATCTCGAGCACCTGGTCGATTTCGACATCGTGGACCGTCGAGATGGCCATGATGTTGAGGGTTGTCTCGTATCCGAGCCCGTGGCAGTGGTGGACCATTTCGACTGCTTCGGAGATCTGGTTCGCGTAGCAGGCCACGCGAATCATGTCGAGGACGCTCTGGTCGGCCGGCAGGATCTTCGTCTGCCAGTCGCTCTTGCCGCCCGCATCGGCCATCACCGCGAGCCGCAGGCCGGTTTTTTCAAATGTGTGGTCGCCGACGACACGGCGCAAATCCTCCTCGTCGCAGTGGCGCCAGGGGCCGTATTCCGACTTCGGAAATGCCTCGTGCGAATTTTTATACCCGATTTCCATGTAGTCGATCCCGGCCTCGATGCAGGTGTGGTAGACCGCCTTGACCTCCTCGTCGGAAAATCGGGAGTTGTTCATCAGCCCGCCATCGCGGATCGTGCAATCCAGCACGCGCAGTTCGGGGCGAAAGGTGATCCAGGGTGCTTTGTCGCTCACGGTGATAGGGTGTTTTTCGGGTTTTCCGCCGGGGAGGGGGGGCATGTTACAGCCCGTGCGCGTCAGGTCAAACCGATCTTCTGGCACAAGCGCGATTTCGCGGTTGCCCCCGCGCGACCGGGGAGGGGTCATTCCCGGACCCTGGAACTTCGGCGATCATCGGCGCATTTGCGCCCGGACGTTCTTTTGCATAGCGTGGTGGCATGCCGGAAAAACGGACGGGGCCATGAGAAAACTGTTTTCGCTGTCGTGCGTGTTGGGGGGAGCGTTGATGTTGGCGCCGGGGGCGAACGGCCAGGAGATCCTCCCGGATATGGCGCAGGAGTTTTCCCGGCCAGCCACGGATGACGGCAAGGAAATCGCGTTCGTGTTCGAGGACGGCCCTTTGCCCCAGACAACCCCGCTCGTGCTTGACGCGCTGAAAAAACTCGGGATGAAGGCCACCTTTGCCGTCACGGGGCAAAATGTGGAATCCAACCCCGGTCTCGCGCGACGGATCGTGGCCGAGGGTCACGAGCTGGCAAACCATACCTACTCGCTCCCCGATCTCAGGCACCTGAGCCCGGCGGACCTCATCAGGGAGATCCGGGCGGCGGGAGAAGCAATCACCCGCGTGACAGGTGCGAAACCGAGATATTTCCGCGCGACCAACGGGGAGCTGGACGACTCGCTGCGCGACCTGGTCCGGAGCGAAGGCTACGAGGTGCTGGATTCCACGCTGGATTCCGGCGATTGGCGCAACCCGTCCCAGGAAAAACTGGTGCGGGTGGTTTTGGCGGGGGCGACCCCCGGCTCGGTGGTTCTCGCGCACGACAGCTTTCCGAAATCCGCCAAGCACATGCCGGCTGTCTTTGACGCGCTGGCCAGGCGTGGGTTCGTCCTCTGCACCGCCAGCAAACTGCACCCTCCTGCTTCACGTTGAGAACGGCCAGTAAACCCCACCCGCGCGGTTGCGATATCGCCCTTCCCAACTGCGGAACTCCGGTTAGGATCGCGGGATGTCCGAATTCTGGAATTCCTGGCAGCCGACCGAACGCGCAACGCTTTGTTTCGTTATCCGCGGCGGAGAGATCCTGCTCATCCGGAAAAAGCGCGGCCTCGGTGCCGGCAAGATCAATGCGCCCGGCGGACGGCTCGAGCCGGGGGAAACCGCGCGGGATGCCGCGATCCGCGAAACGCAGGAGGAGCTCGGCATCACCCCCGTGGATGTCGAGGATCGCGGGGAACTCCATTTTCAATTCGCGGACGGCTACGCGCTCCACTGCGCGGTCTTCATCGCCTCGGACTGCATCGGCGAACCGTATGAGACCGACGAGGCGGCTCCGGTTTGGACCCCGCTCGACCAAATCCCTTATCACGAGATGTGGGATGATGACATCCATTGGCTGCCCGGTGTGATTTCCGGGGGCCATTTCCGCGGATATTTCCACTTCGACGGCGATAAAATGCTCGCATATGACGTGATATGGTCAAAAAACTCATGACGCAACATGCTTGTGGAAAACAAGATGTAATATAAGTGAATTTTTTTGAAAAAATATCTTGCGATCAGTTAACGACGTATTAATTTAATCGCATTAAAGATTGTTCTGGGGGGAACAACAGCCCGTCGTAGCATTCGCTGCGGCGGGCTGTATTTTTTTTTGGGGATTGAGGGATTTTGTTTTCGGGGTTAGTTACCTTGTATGGAAATCCCCGAGGGCGAATTTTTCCGGACGATGATTGCGCGGATTTCTCCGGACGACATCGTGCTCTACGCCAACGGGGCGATGGCCGCTTACCTGCGTGTGAAGAAGTCGGATCTGGTCGGCTCCCCGCTCGAGGTCCTTGCGGCGCGCACGCGCGGGGAAATTTCCAGCTGTTTTCAGCGGCCCGAGACCGGGCGTGCCTCCAACCGGCTCGTGACCGATGACGGGGGACGGGTCTTCGAGGTCAAGACCTCCAGCGAAGGCGGGGTGCTGGATATCGTGCTCGATGAGGTGACGACCGCAGATTCCGTGAACCGCGACCTGCGGCACGTGAGCGGGACTTCGGTGGATTTGTTGAACGAGGAGGAGCTCCGCACAGCGCGGCAGCCGGAGCGCAGGTTCATGACGGTTTCCCAAGTCCGCCTCAACGGCATCGCCCACCTTGCGGAGCGGCTGGCCCCGATGGAGACGCGGCTGATGCTGAACTCGTTTGTCGAGGAATCCGCCGATGCCATCCTCGAGACCGGGTGCACGTATTACCAATCCTCCGGCGAGGTGGTCGTCGGGCTGTTCGGGGCGCCCCGGTATTTTGCGGACCACGCGCTGCGGGCGATCCGGGCCGCCTGCAACCAGGTCGAGAAGTCCTCACAGCTCCGCGTCGGTTTTTTTCGCCAGGGCAAGGAAATGCCGCCGATGTCGTGCGGGATCTGGACCGGGGAGACATTCGTCGGAACGCTCGGGAGCTCCGCGACGCAGCAATACTCGGCCATCGGGGTCACCGTGGAACTCGCTGCGGAGCTTTGCCGCCTCGCGCGGCCCGGAGAGATCCTGATGTCGGAGATGTCCCTCCGCAACATCATCCACACCCTTCCCGAGGGGTGGCAGGCGATCCGAGCGGAGAGCGAGGTCGAGCCGGATCTGAGCGACTTCCATTGGACCGGCGACGAGATCCAGCCGCTGCCGACGGAACTTTCGCGCGGCGTCTGGCTGATCGGCCCGGGGATCCAGGAGGACACTTCGCGGACGGAATTTTATGCCGACTACCTTTACTCGATCAAAACCAGGGGGCTGGACGAAGCGGTGCCGGTCCTGAGGGTGGTTCGCCCGGCGATGATCGGCGATTCGCTTGAATTCAGCACCGAGAATGTCGTGGTCGCCCAGTTTTCGCAGACGCTGGGGAAATACAAGCTGCTCAAGGTCATCGGCACCGGGGGCATGGGCAAGGTTTGGAAAGGCCAGGACCGCTACGGGAACGTGGTGGCGATCAAGGTGCTGCATTCGTCGGAGACGACCACCGATGCCCAGTTGAAGCGCTTCCAGCGCGAGGCGGAGGTGATGTCCCGCCTGCCACACCGGAACATCTGCCGGATCTACGAGATGAGCGAGTTCGAGGGGATCCAATACCTTGTCATGGAATACGTGGACGGCCTCACGCTCGCGGATCTTCTTTACGAGCGCACGCGGGCCGAGTCGAGCGGCAGCAGGCACGGGCCCCTTCCCGATCTCAAATCGTTGATCGTCGCCCTGCGCGAAGAGCGGTCTTCCCGCGACGAAACGCCGACCGACGTGGAGGAGACCATCGCCTCCCGTCCGAGGGAAACCCGGATCCTCCCGGTCGAGCAGACGCTGAACATGTTCCTGAAGGTTTGTGAGGCGGTGCAGTTCGCGCACGAGCACGGGGTCCTTCACCGGGATTTGAAACCCGGGAACATCCTTCTCCGGGAAGATGGCGAACCGCTTGTCGCGGACTTCGGGCTGGCGAAAGTGAGCGTCGGCGATTCCGGCCAGTCGCTCTCCATCAGCGGCCATGTGGTGGGGACATTGGAGAACATGTCCCCCGAGCAGGCGGAGTCGAGCAAGGAAGTGGACGAGCGGGCCGACGTGTATGCGCTGGGCACGATCCTTTTCCAGATGCTCACCGGACGCCGACATTTCGAGGCCACGGGAAACATCGTGGCCGATGCCCAGGCGCTGCAAACCCACGAGCCGCCCCGCCCCCGCAGCATCAACCCCAGGTTGGATGGCGACCTGGAGGTCATCCTGCTGAAGGCCCTGCGCAATTCGCCCGCCGAACGCTACCGCAGCGTGAAGGCCTTGGAAACTGATCTCGAGCATTACCGCAAGGGCGAAGCCATCACCGCGAGGCCGGTCACCGCAGTCGAGTTGTTCCGGAAACTCGTCCTCCGCAACCGGGCGGTCACTGCGGTCATCGCCGGTTCGCTTCTGGTCTTGATCGCGGGTTCGGTCGCCGCGTTCTGGAAGATCACCGAGCGCGCCAAAGTCGCGGAGGCGGCGCTGGCCGAGGCGAAGACTCAGAAAGACCTCGCCGTCGAAAACCAACGGCTGGCCGAAATCAACGAAGAGCGCGCCAAAAAGAAAGAGCAGGAAGCCCTGGAAAGCGCGGACAGAGTCGCCGAGGCAAACAAGGCGCTGAATGACGCCCAAGAGGCCAAAAAGGAGGCGGACGACCTGGTGGCATCCACAAAAAACCAGACTGAGCAGGAGAAAAAGGAGCTTCTCGAGGCCAAGGAGAGGGCCGATGCGCTCCGTGCCGACGCGGACAAAAAGTATGCGGAAGCCGAGGCGAGGCACGCGCGGGAAAAGGAATCGAGATTCAGCCCGCCGGAATTCGCGAACCTGCCGTTCCACCGCCAGCCGCCTCCGGAAGACGAAATGGCCAGGCACCAGGCGAGGCGGATGACCGACGAGGCCCTCATCCAGTTCCACACCGAGTTCAACCCCGGGCAACTCGACATCCGCGACCGGAACCCCGAGTTCATCCTGGAAAAGATCGGCTACGGCATCGACAAAGTCTCCCAGGCCATCCTCTCGGATCCCACCTTTGCTTCCGCCTGGCAGTTGAAGGGGCTTTACCACCTTTCCTGCATGGAGGTGGGCCAGGCAAAAGAAGCCTTTCTCGCGGCGGTGAAATGCTCGCAATCCGAACAGTCGAAGGACAGGCTGGACCCTCTCGGACGGGACAACCCCGCCGACCTTGCGGCCCTTTGCGAGCAAATCGCAAAAATGGGCGGCGACCGGTTCAAAAACGCCGCCAGGCTTTTGGAGACGGGATCTCCGACCGGCCGGATCGCCGCCGGCACGATCAGGTTTTTTGACGGCAAGCCCATCGCGAAAAAATCCGCGTTCGGGACGAGCCCCACCGACCGTGTCCCCGGCCAAGCGGAATGTGCCGTGGACCTGATCACGGCCAACGGGGGGGCCGGGTGGGTCAAATTCCAAGCCGGCGGGCGGGCTCTCTCGATCTCGGGGTTCCCGGCTGTGACAAACCTGTCCCCGATCAAAAAACTCAGCCCCGTTCCGACGCGCCTGCGGATCGAGGGCTCATCCGATCTGGACTGGGCGAGCCTCGCGGCACTCCCCATCGAGTCGCTCGATTTGAGCGGGTGCGAGATGTCCGCGATCCCCGCGAGCGCGCCGGGATTCCCGCGTCTCCGGGATCTCGTCCTGAAAGACACGCCCATCGCGGATCTGTCTTTCGTGCGCAAGATGCCGGCGCTTGTGGGGCTCGACATTTCCGGCACCCAGGTCGCCGATCTGGCACCTCTCGCGTATTGCCGCATGCTGCAGGCACTCGATATCAGCAGGCTTTCCGTCGCGAACCTGCGCGTCCTCGGCTTTCTGCCAATCTCCCGCCTGACCGTCAGCCCCATGCTGGTTTCCGACAAGACGGCTCTCGACGGATTGCGAAACCTGAAACAACTGCGTGTCCTCCGGGCTCCCGGGGATCCTGCCGACCAGCCGACGGTCGAATTCTGGCGGAAGCTCGACTCCGGGGGATATGACACGGCCGGCGAGTGAGCCGGGCCCGACAACCGCGATTGACCGCAGCGTCGCCCGGCACCATAATCCTCCTGTTTTGAAAACGCCCATTCTCATTTTCGCCGCCATTTTTGCCGGATCTCTCCTCGCCCGGTCCCAGACTCCGCCGCCCGACAATTCGCGCACGGTGAAGCCGTTGATCCAGGCGGCGCTCATGGATTTCGACGCGAAAAACTACGATGCGGCCCTCGAAAAGCTTCAGGCAGCGGAGGCGAAAGTGCCCGACGACGCATTCGTGCAGAACCTCCTCGGCGCGGCCTACACCAAAAAGAAGGACTACGCGACTGCCCGGAAGTATTTCGACAAGGCTCTGGAAAAACAGCCGGATTTCTTCCCCGCGAAATTCAACCTGGGCGAGATCTTCTTCCTCCAGCGCCAGTATGCGGAGGCCCTGGACTATTTCCAGAAGATGCAGGGGAGAGACCGGCAGAACGAGCTGCTCCAGTTCAAAATTTTTCTCTGCCAGCTCCAGCTCGGGAACAAAGAGGATGCCGCGAACGCTTTGAAAGCCATCAAGTATCCGGGCGACACGCCGGCATGGTATTACGGCCAGGCGGCCTGGGAGTCGAAAAATGGAAACAAAAAAAAGGCCCTCGAGTATGTCACCGGTGCCAGGTATATTTTCGGGCCGAAGACCGCCTTGTTCGACGAGACATTCGAGGACCTCGAAATCAAGCTGCGCTGAGTGAAACCGGACCCATTTGCCGCAGGCGGAGCCAAGAGGTTGGGGTCCAGGGCACCCAAGACGTCCGTGTCCCGCGAGACGCTTCTCCACGAAAAGGCCCGCGTTCTTGTCACGGGGGCCGGCGGGTTCATCGGGAGCGCGCTGGTCCACGAGCTCAACCGCCGGGGGCTCACGCAGATCGTCGTCACCGATTTTCTCGGGGAAGACGAGAAGTGGAAAAACCTGCTCCCGTTGGAATTCGAGGATTACGTGGACGCGGGGCGGTTCCTGAAGGTCGTCGCCGGCGACCCCGACCACTACGGGAAATTCGCCGCAGTTTTTCACCTCGGCGCGTGTTCCTCCACCACTGCGACCGACTCGGCTTACGTCCTCGAAAACAATTACTCCTACACGAAATCCCTCTGCAAATGGTCGCTGGCCAGCGGCGCGAGGTTCGTCTACGCCTCCTCGGCCGCCACCTACGGGGACGGCTCCGCAGGGATGGACGACAAAAGCGACAACCTCCGGGCCTTCCGCCCGCTGAACCTTTACGGGTATTCCAAGCAGCTTTTCGATCTTTACGCCTGGCGCGAGGAAATCCTGCCCGACGTGGTCGGCATCAAGTATTTCAATGTTTTCGGCCCGAACGAATACCACAAAGGCGACATGCGCAGCCTGGTTTGCAAGGCCTACGAGCAGATCCGCTCGACCGGACTCATCCGGCTGTTCAAGAGCCACAAACCGGAATACCCGGACGGCGGCCAGCAGCGGGATTTCGTCTACGTGAAGGACGCCGTGGACATGACCCTGCATCTGGCCGAGACCGAGGCGGCGGGCGGCCTTTACAACGTCGGTTCCGGGGTGGCCCGCACGTGGGTGGACCTCGCGAACGCGCTGTTTTCGGCGCTCGGGCAGACCCCGAACATCGAGTTCATCGACATGCCGGAGAACATCCGGGGCCAATACCAGTATTTCACCTGCGCGGACATTTCAAAAATCCGCAGCACGGGCTACACAAGGCCGACCACGTCGCTCGAGGATGCGGTCCGCGATTATGCCGTGAACTACCTCCTGCCCGGCAAGCGCCTTGGCGAGTAAGGCCACTTCGGCGGAGATGAAAGATGTGCATTTTTCATTGAATTCTCCCCCATGAAAACCATTCCGCGCGAGCTCGCCGAATGCGGCGCAACAACGGCGGTTGTCCTGGGGTCGGGCCTCGGGGCATTTTCCGAGGGATTGGAACACATCCACTCGCACGAGTATTCCGTACTGGGCCTGCCGGCGTCGAAAGTTCCCGGACATGCCGGACGGTTCGTGTTGGCCCGGCTGGAGGACCGTCCGCTCCTGATCGCGCAAGGACGCGTGCATCTTTACGAGGGGTGGGATCCCTCGGAGGTCGTGAGCGCGGTGGTCCTGATGCACAGGATCGGAATCCGCTCCCTGATCCTCACCAACGCCGCAGGAACGGTGAACCCGGAATTTACTCCCGGCTCGTGGATGATGCTCTCCGACCACATCAACCTCACCGGCCAGACACCGCTGCATGGGGGACCGCATTTTGTGGACATGAGCGAGGTTTACAGCCGCAGGCTGCGGCAGATTTTCCACCAGGTCGCCTCGCGCCAGGGAACAGTTTTGCACGAAGGCGTCTATGCCGCCATGCACGGCCCCCAATACGAAACCCCTGCGGAAGTCCGCATGCTCCAGATCCTCGGTGCCGATGCCGTCGGCATGTCCACCGTCCCCGAAGCCATCCAGGCCCGCGCCCTGGGCATGGAGGTCGCCGCATTTTCCTGCCTCACAAACTGGGGCGCCGGCCTTTCTGGAGACCTTCTGCAGCATGAGGACGTCACCGCCGCTGGAAAATCCGCAGCGGCGTCCCTCATCGGAATCCTCCGCGAAGCACTCCCGCGCATTTAACCCGGATCCGGCGGTTCCCCACGCGGCGCAAAGGCCGCAGAGAAAATCCGTTTCCGGGTGTGTGAAACGCCATTCCGGACACCCCATTTCACGTAACGAAATTGTCACATTCCGCCGGGTGAAGGGGGATCAGAGCGAAGGTGTTGCGGTGCGGGCTGGAGGGGGCGCGGCCTGCTTCCACACGAGCGCGGTGCCGACGGGAAGGAGGCGCGCCGCACGGATGATGTCCCAGTTCGTCAGGCGAAACCCCCCGATTCCGGCGCGCGATTTCATTTGCGATGGGATTCCGGTTCCATGAAGTCCATACGGGAGGGGATCCGGGTTGTCGGTTTTGGAAAGGTTGATCCACAGGATCCCCACCGGGTTGTTCGGCCCGGCCGGCAGATATTGCTCGGCGGTCAAAACCGGTGGCGTCGGCGAGGGCGTCGGGTTTTCACCGGTGAAAAATGTGTTCGTAGGCTGTTTCGGGAGCTCGCGCGGTTCCCGGAGGGTGGCCAGCCTCGGACGCGGCAGGGACTCGAGAATTTTCCATGTCCCCTTTCCCCGCAACCCCGGTCGGGCTGCGGCAACGGGCATCGCGGCGACAAGCCGGTCGTTGGAGTAGATCTCCAGGCTCGAAAGATCCACGATGACCGCCGTGATGACGTTTTGCGGGTCGACCGCCGGACGGAGCGGGGGGGAGAAGGCGTTTTCGATTTGAAATGGGATCACATTCGGGACCTGGAACTCGGTTCCGGCGGACGGCAGTGTCCTGATCCCCGGATTCAGGAGATGCAGGAGATCTTCGCGGCAATGGAACTTCTCGGCGACAAACTCCCAGGGAGACCGGTAGGCCAGCATCGTGGATGACGTCATCTCCGGATAGGTCGGTGGAGGGACCGGGGTGGCTTTGGGAATGGCCTTGGACGCGGATTTGTTTTTCGGGGCGGGCTCGGGAGATTTTTTGTCGGCGGGTTTCTCCGCCTTCGGGGGGGCGATGAAGCGGAAGTCCTCGCGCCTGAGCGTGTAGGTCGCGATCATGTTTCCGACCCCCGCCAGCGCTTTTGCCTTCAGCAGGCCGCTGTCCGCCACGTCTCCATGCGTGTTCTGGTAAAGAAAAACGAGCTTTTGAAAATCCAAGCTCAATTTCCCGTCGATCGGGGCCGAGGAAAAATTCTCGCGATCGAGAAATACCTGCAACAGCAAAACCTCTTGGTCCAGCTGGCCTGCGGTGTCGGTCGGCTTTTCGCCGGGTTTCGCGCGCGCGGACTTCGGAGGAGACGGCGGAGCCGGAGGCAACCCCAAGGCAAGACACTCCGCCAGCGTCGGAATCTTTAGCGCCTGCCCGATCCTGATCGTGTCCGTGGTGAGCCCGTTCGCCGCTTTCAACTGGGCGACAGTCACTCCCGTCTTTTTGGCGATCAGCACCAATGCATCCCCTTTCTTGACCTCGTAGGATGTCAGCGGGTCGCGCGGCAGGGGGGCCTGCGGGGTCGGTGTGACCGGCGGCGGAAGATCGGGGAGTTCGAGCCCCCAGTCCTTGTCCGGCGAGGGGACCACCCGCCACTTCCACTTCACGGCTTCTTCGAGGCCGGGTTCGATCCCTGAAACCACCGGAGGAGCGCCCGGCTGCTGCGCCCGAATCCCCGCAACGGTCCCGCCCCAAAGGGACAGGCCCAGAAAAATGCCGGACACTCGCTTCAGCATGCGCACATTATCAGCGTCGTCCGCACGACGGATTGCGGGCTATGTCGGGGGGGTGCGCCAACCGCCCATCGGTTTTTCCACAGGCCCTTGACACAAGGGTCTCTGTGGCAAGCCATGTCGCGCGATAGGGGTAATATGTCATCTGCTTGGCGGACGACACTAGCCGCTGGCCCCTGCGATGAAAAGGTGATTCCCGCGTTGACTCGCGGGGAATTCCGGCAATCCTTCGTGCAGATATGGTTTGGAGACTCGTCATCGTGATCCTCGCCACGGCTGCCGCGCTCCCCGCGCAGCAGGTGGTGCGTGTGGGCGTGTTTCCGAATGTGACCCACGCCCAGGGGCTTGTCGCGGCGAACATGAGCCGCGAGGGGAAGGGCTGGTTCGAATCGCGCGTGGGGGTTCCGGTGAAAATCGAGTGGATGATCTACAATGCCGGCCCGTCCGCGATGGAGGGGATTTTCACCAAGGCGGTGGACCTCACGTATGTCGGCCCGAGCCCCGTGGTCAACGCCTACGCGAAGGCGAATGGAGCCGAGGTGCGGGTGTTGAGCGGCTCGATGCGCGGAGGGGAGGCGCTCGTGGTGAAAGGCGGCGCGATCACCAGGCCCGAGGACTTCCGGGGAAAAACCATCGCCACCCCGCAGCTCGGGAACACGCAGGATGTCGAATGCCGCGCCTGGCTGATCGGGCACGGCGTCAAGGTGACCCTCGTCGGCGGCGATGCGCGGGTGCTCCCGACCGCGAACCCGGACATCCTCGCGCTTTTCCAGCAGGGAAAAATCGATGCGGCCTGGACGGTCGAGCCGTGGGTCACCCGGCTGCTCGGCGAGGCCGGCGGAAAAATCTTTTTTGCCGACAAGGACGCCCTGACAACCGTGCTGGCCGGGCGTGAGGGGTTCCTGAAGGAAAACCCGGAGCTCGCCGCGAAGTTTCTGGACGCGCACAACGAGCTCACCGCGTGGGTGATCGCCAATCCGGACGAGGCGCAGCGGCGGGTGCGCGACGAAATCAGCGCGATCATGCACAGGCAGATCGCCGCAGCCCTCATCAGCGAGTCCTGGACGCGGCTGGTCTTCAGCAACGAGATTTCCGCCACCCCCTTTGAAATTTTTCTCAAGCAGGCGCGCGAGGTTGGGTTCGTGCGCAGCGAGGTCAACCTGGACAAACTGATCTGGAAGCCGTGAGCGTCGAGCGTGAGCTGAAAAACTCCTCCGCCGAGCGGATCGAGGTGGACCGGGTCTCGAAGTCGTTCGCCACGAAACACCGCACGGTGCTCGCGCTCGATTCCATCAGCCTGAAAATCGCGGAGGGCGAGTTTGTCTGCCTGGTCGGGGTGAGCGGTTGCGGGAAATCGACGCTGCTGAACATCATCGCCGGGCTCGAACAACCGGATTCCGGGCGCGTGCTGGCGAATGGCGGGCCGGTCACCGGCCCCGGGCGCGACCGGATGGTCCTGTTCCAGGAGCACGCGCTGTTCCCCTGGCTCGACGTGATGGGCAACGTCCTCTTCGGCCTGAAACTCAAACCCGGGCTCACGGACAAGGAGCGGGTCGAGGTGGCCGGTTATTATCTCCAGCTCGTGGGGCTGGACAAGCTCCACCACTCGAACATCCACGAGCTCTCGGGCGGGATGAAGCAACGTGTCGCCCTCGCGCGGGCGCTCGCCCCGAACCCCCGCGTCCTTCTCATGGACGAACCGTTCGCCGCGCTCGACGCCCTCACGCGCGAACAGCTCTACGGGGATCTCCAGAAAATCTGGCAGGCGCGGCGGAAAACGATCCTCTTCGTCACCCACAACGTCCTCGAGGCCGCCTGTCTCGGCGACCGGGTCATCCTGTTTTCCCCGAACCCCGGGCGCATCCGCCGGGAATTCGCCATCGCGCTCCCGCGCCCGCGCGACATCAACAGCGTCGAGCTGGCCCGGTATTCGACCGAAATCACGGCGGCCCTCAAGGGCTTCACGCCGGGCGAGGGAAGGGAGGCGTCGGAATGAAGCGCGCGCTCACATCCATCGTCTTTTTCGCGTCCCTCATCGCGGCCTGGGAGGTGGCCGCGCGGTATGGCGGATACTCGCAGGTGATGTTCCCGCCGCCGTCGAACGTCGCCAAATATCTCTGGCAGTCGGCCGGAGACGGGACGCTCGGGAGCGCGACGCTTGTCACGATCAAACGCCTGCTCGTCGGCTACGCGGCAGGTCTCCTGCTGGGCATCCCGCTCGGGCTTCTCACCGCGAAATTCAAAATATTCCAAGGCACCGTCGGGGTTCTGGCGCTGGGGATGCAGGCGCTGCCCAGCGTGTGCTGGGTGCCGCTCGCGCTCGTGTGGTTCGGGCAGTCCGAGGCCGCCATGCTTTTTGTGGTCGTCATGGGCACGCTCTGGTCGGTGATCATCGCGACCAGCGACGGGGTCCGTTCGATGCCGCCGATCTACCTCCGGGCGGCGAAGACCATGGGCTCGACCGGCCTGCATTCCTGGATCCGGGTGATCCTCCCGGCCTCGCTGCCCTACCTCGTCGGCGGCATGAAGCAGGGCTGGGCGTTCGCCTGGAGATCGCTCATGGCTGCCGAGATCTTCGTCGTGATCCTGACCGGGTTCGGGCTTGGCCAACTGCTCAACTACGGGCGCGACCTTCACGCCATGGACCAGGTCATGGCGGTCATGGTCGTGCTCATCGTGATCGGGCTCCTCGCCGACAAACTGCTATTCGCCCCCTGGGAAAGGTTCCTCCACCGCCGGTGGGGGACGGGGACGCTGAAGTAGGCTCCGGTGATTCTCCCGATTGTGCGACAACTCCACACCATAACCCGGCTCAGATCGGGAGTTCCAGCGCCTTGGAGCCACCCCAATCCGCGCGTAACGCCAACGATGGGAGGGCGAACCTCCGTGTGAGCCCATTTATTACGGCTCAGACGGAGCTTCGCCCTCCCAAGACGGAGCTTCGCCCTCCCTCGCGTTATCGACATGTCGTCGAACCGCTCCCCTCTCATTTCTTCCCTTACGCGCGGATTTGGGAGCCACCGGCCACGGCCGCTCCTGGACGGTATTTCCCTGCCTCCGAAATCTCGCGCCGACCCTGGGCGATCGAGGCTTCGTTGAAATGGCGGATGGCGTTCCGCCACCAGGGGTTCAGTCTCGTTTCCTCAAGCAGCCAGATCTCCCGATGCAGGAGTTCGACGGCACCGGCATCCCAAAGAAGCGTCAGGATTTCCCGGCGTGCGAGGCTGTCCGGGCCATCGACCAGCAGCCTCCGCCGCAGGTCGGCGAGGTATTCCCCGCGATGCCTGGCGTGAACCCTTGACCTGCGGAGGAGGGAGGCATGGATCGCATTCACCTCAGGCGAAATGGCGAGATGAAGGATGCCTTCGTGTGGGGTGATCAAGGGCGGCGGGGCGGGAAGGTCGAGATTTTCGAGGATGGATGGAGTCGAGCGTTCTTCGGGAATCAGCAGCAGCCTGGCCCGCTGCAGAGCCAGTCCGGCCGCCTCCGAGCTTGTCCACATGGCCACCGGAATCGAAAGCATGAGACCGACGAGGACGGGAGAAAGCCAGATCGCGAGCGTCGGCACCCAGATCAAAGTCACGCACGCGATTGCAAGCCCCGCAAAAGTCGGCCCCCAATAGGTCTGGACCGCATCCGGAAATGAAATCCATGAATCCTCACGGTTCTGGGTCTTCCATCCCACCTTGACGCCCAGCAATGTCAGAATGACAAAGCGCGTGTAAAAATAGAGGAGGATCGGGGCCAGAAGAATCGAGAGAAGGGTCTCCAGGAGGGAACTGACCAGCGCCCTGCCTGCACCGCCGAACTCCCCCGCGCGTGGCAGCAGGTAAAGGCTGCCGAGGATTTTTGGCACAAATAGCAGGGCCATCGTGAGCGCGAGCAGCGTGGCCGAAATCTGCCCGTCTCCGGCTGATGCGGGATCGCCGGAGAGCGCGGAGAGGAGTTTGAATTTCGCTTTCCAGTGGTGGTCCCACGCGCTCAGGCCGATGAAGAGCACGAGCAGGGGGGCGGTCAGGTAGGCCATGAGGCCGAAGAAAATATGGATGCGGTTGGTGAACGCGGTGCCGGGGGCGAACAGGAACCAGAAATGCTGCAGGTTGCCCTGGCACCAGCGGCGGTCCCGCTTGAGGCTTTCCGTGAGGTTCGGCGGTCCCTCCTCGTAGGATCCTCCCTCGAGATAGGCGAACCAGACCTGGTATCCGGCCTGCTTCATGAGCGAAGCCTCCACGGTGTCGTGGCTGAGGATGTGCCGGTCGGCCGCGCTTCTCCCGGGGAGCTCCGGAAGGACGCATTTTTCCATGAACGGTTTCAGCCGGATGATCGCGTTGTGGCCCCAGTAGTTGCCGCCACCCAGATGCCAGAAATTCGACCCTGCGGCGAACAGCGGTCCGACCGAGCGCGTCGCAAACTGGATCAGGCGCTGGAGCACCGAGCGTCCGCGCACGATCTGCGGAGCCGTCTGCACGATCCCCACGCCGGGATTCGTATCCATCACGCGGGCAAGGCGGAGCATCGTTTCGCCGCTCATCACGCTGTCCGCATCGAGGATCAGGAGATACTTGTATCGCTTCCCCCAGCGGCGGCAGAAGTCGGCGACATTGCCGCTTTTTCCATGCAGCGAGACGCGGCGCTTGCGATAGAAAATCCTCCCGAACGCATTCCGTCGCGAGCAGAGTTGGAACCACTCCGTCTCCTCCCTGATCCAGCAGTCCGGATCGTTGGAGTCGCTCAAAACAAAAAAGTCGAACGCCTTTCCGGCGGGGGATTTTCCGATTGAAAGGAACATGTTTTCCAGCCCGCGGAATGTGCGCTCCGGGTTCTCGTTGAACACCGGAAGGATCACCGCAGTGGACCCCGGGAGCAGCGCGTCATCCACCTCCGGAAGCGTCCGCATGATCTGGTAGCGGTCGCCTCCCGAAACCAGAACGACAAACCCCCAGAACGCGATTGTGAACCCGAAGGCGATCTGGCCGAAGAGCGGGACGAACATCGCCAGCAGGACCCACTCGAGGGGAGTGAAGCCATCGGTCCGCAGGATCGAAACCATCAGGAGGATGCCGCAAGCTGTCAGGCCGACACCGGTGGCCAGGAAGAGCGCCTGGCGCAGCGAAACCACATCGGCAGGGAGTCCGTCGGCTCGGGGAAAGGGCTTCATGAGAAAAATTTCAGATACACCCCGTAGGCCACGAAAAACAGGACCACCCAGAGTGCGAATGCGCGGAGCACATGGCTCCACGAGAACTGGTCCCATGTCTCCCGGGCGATGTCTTTCATGGCCCCGTAGTCCATTTCCTTCCGCACGACACTTTGAAAATCCAACGCCGGGCCCGCCTCGATGACGATGCTGCGGACATTCGAGAGAAGCTCGGCGGGAGGCGAGGGGAGCAAAAATGCGGACGCCCATTTCATCTGGATCGGCGGGGAGAAGAATGCCACGCGGGTGCGCGCGGAATGTTCCGGCTTCTCCGCAAGCGCGGAAAACCACGCATCCGTTTTTCCGATGGCCAGCCCCATGGTGGTTTCGAGCGGGGACATCGAGGGGTTTTGTGCATGGAGGCTTCTGGCTTCACGGAGCATCTCCAGCGTCAGCGAAAGCAGGCGCTCGCGCGGCTCCACGCCATGCGCGCGGAGGTAGTCCTCCAGCCGCAGGCAGGCGGCATCCCAGTCTATTTTTTCCATGTGTAGGTCCATGTTTCCGTGAGCGGTCGTCCATCAATCGCCAACTGGCAGCGGAGTTCCAACGGTTTGTCGGGATCGTCGGAACTCGCAATGAATGTCACCCTCCACGAGTCGCTGTAGTTGTTCTTCTGCACCTGAACATCCTTGATCGAGCCAGCGGGTCCGATCCAAGTGTCGGCCGTGACCCGGGCGTCCCCGGGGAGTTTCGACAATTCCCCGCCGCCAAAATCCAGAACGAACATCCGGTAGTAGGGGGCGTCCTGAAAATCGATTCTCGTGAAAAGGCAGCGCCCGAGCGGAGGAATGGACGCGCTCTCTCCGAGCCAGGTGAGGGAATAGCCGATCTCGAACCGCTGCCCCTTTTTCATGCCGCCATCCGGAGCCCAGTAAGCGACCACATTGTCCTTGAACTCGTCTTCCGTCGCGAGTTGCAGGAGATGGACCGCCCCCTTTCCCCATTTTCCCTCAGGACGCACCCAGACGCCCGGGCGCAAATGGTATCGCGCCTCCATGTCCTGGTAGTGGGCGAAGTCGCGGTCCCTCTGCATGAGGCCGAACCCGCGGGGATCCTCATCCTCGAAGACCGCAACCTGGTCCTGTTTGGACCATGAGAGCGGTCGCCAGATCCACTCGCCGTTCCCCCGCTCGATCTGCAGCCCGTCGGAATCATGGACCTCCGGCCGATAGTCGCCGAACGTGTTGTTGGTGTTCTCGCCAAACCAGAACATGCTGGTGAGCGGGGCGAGCCCGGGGTCGGCGATGTCCCGCCGTGGAAACAGCACCGCGCGGATCACCATCCGCGTCTCGACTCCAGGGAAGATCCGGAACTCGTAGGCTCCCGCCACGCTCCTGCCGTCGAGGATCGCGTAGATTTTCATCTCGGTCGCCCCGGGCTGCGGCTCCACGAGCCAGAAGGTGGTGAAATCCGGAAACTCCTCCTTTTTCAAAGTCCCGATCGCAAGCCCCCTCGCGGATAGCCCATACTCCTCGTTCTTTCCAACCGCACGGAAATAGCTCGCGCCGAGGAAGACCAGAAACTCATCCAGATAGTCGGGTCGCTTGATCGGATAGTGGACCCGGAACCCCGCGTAGCCGCCTTTCGCGATGTCGCCCTCGGGGATTTGATTTTTGCCAAAGTCAAAAAATTCCGGTGAGAACCGCAACTGCCCGGCCGCCTCGCGGTTCACCTGGAAGAACGTCAGCGGTTTCGAGTGGATGCCTCCCGTAAAAAAGAACTTGGCCTGGAACGGCAGCCCGAGCCGCCGCCAGAGCGTGTTCTCATCCTTCCACCGGATGTCGCGGTATTGATCGTAGTTCAGGCCCTTCAAAACTTTCGAAGAGACGTCCGGCAGCTCTTTGTAGGGTTCCTTCGATGAGGCCTCCGCCTGATGAATCACATCCTCGAATGTCAGGCTCTTCTTCCTTGTCTGGGAGATCAGGAGAGCGAGCAGCAGGCCCGCCATGATGGCAAATACGATGTGCGTCTTCATGCGTGGTTTGACCGGGCGCTTCAGCCGCCAAGCGGGGACACGACGGTGGCGGATGCGGGGGGGGTGAAGGAAAAATCGATCGAGCCCAAGGGCAGGATTTTTTCGTTCGAGTAAGTCGTCTCCACGCGGTCGCCGTCTTTTCCGAGCATGACCGAGGACCGGAGCCTGAGCGATTTGTCGAGATCGAGCATGATGGATTGGAGCATGCGCCGAAGCGGTCCGGACCGCGGGCTGAGCTCGAGGCGGAACCCGTCGTCGAGGCCGGTTGCGGCGACCTTGAAGTTTTCCGCGATTTTCTGGAACTGGAGCGCCTGCCCGAGAGCGGTGAACAATTGGCCGGGGCCGCGGGCGGAGAGGGGGTATTTTTCGGCCTGCCGGAATTCGGGGTAATACATCCAGAGGAATTTCCCATCGCAGACCGTGAGGTTTTTTGTCTTCCGAAGAAACCGCCCCGGGGGCTCGAACGCGATCGTGCCTGTTTCGACGACCGGCTCATCGCACATCGGGAGCATCCGCTTCTCCACGAATTCCGCCTGGACGGCGTGACCGGACCGAGATCCGGCGAGCCTCGACAGCAGCGCGGCGGTATCCGCCTCGTCGAGTGGCTGCCCGGACGCCTGGGCGGAAAAAATGAGGGCGGCGGCAAGTGCGGGTTTCATGGGGAGAGGGGGACGAAGTGATACCACTGGAGCGGGTCGCTTTGGAAATCGCGGGCAAGGGAACCGGCGATGCGGCGGGTGCAATCGGCGAGGGATTCGTCGCGCGACAGGTCGCGGCTGGCGCGAACAGGAGGACCGGTGCGCACCGCGTAGCGCCCGCCTGGGGTCCGCCGCACGCTGACGGGGATCACGGGGCAGTCAACCATCCAAGAAAGCAGGGCAGGGGCCGTGGAAAACGGGATTCTGCCGCCGGGAAGTTCGATGTCCATCGAGCGCCCGCCGACCGGGCGATCCACGAGCATGGCCGTGAGGCGTCCTTCTCCGATCGCCGTTGCCACCTGCAACGAGGAGAAGGGGTCGGTCCCAATCTCGATGGTTTCGGCCCCCCACCGCCGACGGTAATCGGCGCGCCAGCGCGTCAGTTCGCCCGAGGGTTCGGCGTGGGTGACGACGCTGACGGGAATGCCTTTCATGGCGAGCACGAGCGCGCCGAATTCAAAAAACCCGAAATGCCCGGCGGCGAGCACAGCCCCGCAGCCCGCAGGGATCTCGGGCAGATGGCTTTCGATGTCGGCGAGCGCGACGGCTTCCTCCCGGGACCTGCCGGCCAGCCAGAAATAATCCGCCAGGGTCTTCGCGAAATTGACAAACACCTTCCGCGCCGCTCTGCGGGGTGAGGGGGCCCCGAGCAATTCGAGGTTGCGCGCAACGACGTCGGCCACACCCGGCTGCGTCGCGCAATAGCACCGCGCCAAAACCTCCCCGATCATCGAGCTCCCGCTCCGCCCGACTGCGCGCGAGAGCGACCTGAGAAACGAGAATGCGGCACGCGTGTATCCCATCCGGTAGGCGAGGCGCTCGGTATGCGGAGTCATCCCACATCCGCCCCGCACGGGATGACGCAGCGGAATCCGCAGGCCGAGATCGCATCGAGGAGAAGCTTCATGGTTTCCACGCTCCGCCGCCCCGGGCCTTCGTGCATCAGCAGGATCGCGCCGGGCTCCAGGCGGCGCATGATCCGGGCGACGACTTCCGCAGGGTCGGCTCCGGGAATGCCATCGAGGCCGGGCGCGGACCATCCCGCCACGCGCAGCCAGGAACGGGCTGCGGCCGGATGCACGCAGGCATTCGTGAGTCCAACCGGCGAGCGGAACCACGAGGGGGCGGTTCCGGACGCAACGCGGATGGCGTGGTTGCAGCGCGCGATTTCCGATCGGACGGCGCAGCAGGGATAGGCCCAGAAGAACGCGGAAGGATGCGAATAGGAGTGGTTTTCGAGCGTGTGTCCGCCATCGGCGATCCTCCGGCAAAGCGCCCGGTTCCAATCGACTTTTCTGCCGATGACGAAGAACGAGGCGCGGGCTCCGGCAGCGGCCAGGAGTTCCAGCAGGCGGGGGGTCTGCGCCGGGTCGGGGCCGTCGTCGACTGTCAGCCAGACTTCCTGCCTGTCCGTGCGGAACCTGCGTGCCACCGGCCCGTTGAGATCGCTGTTGCGCAAGAGTGTGGGGCCGAGCCGCAGGATTTCATGGGCGGCAAAGGCCGCCGCCCTCGCCCGACCGCGCAGCAGCACGACCGCCGCCAGCGCGAGGTTTCGCGCCGCAAGGACCTGTCTTCGTCGGCTCAGTGGCATCGGAGTGAGAGAAGCCGTGGAATACGCGGAAGCATCTCCAAACACAAGCGCGCATGAACCCCGGCGAGAAGAAGGTTGTCCCTGACGTAGCGAAAATGCGTCACCCCGCCCTCGGCCTGCGGCGGGTAGCGGACGGGGACGGGAACATTGATGACCGGGACGCCCGCCCAGAGGAGCCTCACGGCCAGCACCGTGTCGAAATCGAACCGGCGTCCGGATGTTGTCGACCCGAGGACAGCCAGAGCCGGTTTCAACGGGTAGAGGCGGAACCCGAAAAGCGAATCCCTGGCACCGAGCCAAAAGGTTTCCAGGCAGGCAAAAAAGTTTCCGACGCGGCGGCCTTTGACCCGTTCGGTCGGCGCATCGGGACCGAAGACGGGAACCCCCGCGATCAGGTGGCCGGGGTTTTCCTCGCAAAGCCGGAGGAACCGGGGGATCGCCTCCGCCGCGTGCTGGCCATCCGCATCCATCACGATCGCATGCGAAAATCCCGCGTCTGCCGCCTCGCGGAACGCCGCATACACCGCCCCGCCTTTCCCGGAATTTTTCTCCAGCGAGATCACGCGATACCCATCGCCCCCCAGGCTGCGGGCCATTTCAGCACTCCCGTCCGTGCTTCCGTCCACAACCGCCCAAACCGGGTTGCAGAACTGGCGCGCCGCCTGCATCGTGCGCGGCAGATGGGTGCCGCTGTTGAAGCTGGGGAGGATGACAAGGCACGATCCCATCAGAGATTGGAAGCCGGTTTCTCCAATTCCGCGCGGAACCAGGACTCGATGCGCTGGCTGAACTCGTGAGGGGTTTCATCCGGATTCAGGACGAACCGCTCGCCGGCCCGGAGGACAAATTGCAAGGGCATCGCGGCGGGCGAGAACAGAGACACTCCCTTCGCGAGATGGGGCCCCCGGTGTTCGATGACGACCGTTTGAACGTCCGCCTGCGAGCGGGCGGCGACCAGGGCAAACCCGTGTTTGAAGCGGTTCAGCGGGGGATTGAGCGTCCGGGTGCCTTCCGGAAAAATGAGGAGGTTCCCCCCCGCGCGGATTTTTTCGATGCCCTGCCGGACAAACGCCGGGCCGGAGTCGTTCGTGACATATCCGGCCAGCAGGGCGCTCCCGCACATGGCGGGATTCCCGAGCAGGTCCGCCCGCATCACGCACGCTGTCGGCGGAAGGTGGGCGATCAAAAAAAGCGCGTCGAGCAGCGCCGGGTGGTTCGAGACGATCACGGTCCCGCGCATGTCCTGCAGGGCCTCAAATCCCCGGACCTCGAGCCTCAGCGTCCCGAGCGCCCGCATCCCCTTGATGTAAATCCGGAACAGCCACCGCACCATCTTCTGCCCCTGCCGCGCCGGGATGCGTCGTCCCGCGATGACGTGCAAAATCCAGAACGTCGGCGAGCCGAGGATCCCGATCGCGAAAAAGAGCGAGGTGGCCAGCATCTGCCGGCAGTAGGAGCCGGGGTGGAATGCCCCGGCCCGGCCCCGGCGTCCGTCCGCCTCATTTGCGCGGGAGGTGGCTCTCAGTGTTGACATGGAATTCGACGGCGCGTGTCGGGCGGGAATCACCATCCATCACTTTCCCCGTGTGGACCGTCCGGATTGTTCGAGCGCTCCGGTGACGGATGCGATTTCGTCCTTGTGGAGAGTGTCCCAGTCCGCAGGGTTTCCGGCAAGGCGTGTCGTCCAGTTCGCGTTTCCCACGGCACCTGGGATGTTGAAGCGGTCCGTGAGCCCGAAGACATCGGTGATCTGGTGCACGGTCATCCACGAATTGCAGGAAAAAAGCCCGCCGATCAGCGCCCGGTGGATCTCAGGCGTGAATGGCTGCGGAAGCGGGATGTCCGCCCGCCCGCAGAATTCCAGCAGATCTTTCATCTCGCGCAAGGCGGCCTCGCGTTTTTCCGGATCGGAGCAGTCGGCAAACAAGTCGTTCCAAAGCTGATGGATCGGCGGATGGTCGTGCGTGGCGAAGGTGGCCAGGCTCAATGCCTGATACTCGGCACCGGGGATCATCCTCCCATCCGGGGTCCGTTCCCATTGCGGGATTTTGAATCCCGGAATTTCGAGGGCGGCCAGCGTGGGCCGGACGTAGGGGGCGACCTCGCCGAGATCCTCCGCGATGAGGCAGCGGGGGCCGGTCTCTTCGAGAAAAATCCGGAACAGCATGTCTCCCTGGACCCGGTTGCGTTCCCGGTTTTGTTCCGTGCTGTCATCGTGCTCGACGAATCCGGGAAGCCGACCTCCGGTGGCCGCCGCAGCTTCCGCGGGCGTGAGGTCGGCGAACCGGCTGTTCTCCTCGGGCCGCCAGGGGAAGCTGTAGATCCGGAAAAATCCCAGGGCATGGTCCACCCGGAGGAAGTGGAACACCTCGCAGGCGGAGCCGAGGCGGCGGCGCCACCACGCGAAATTGTCGTGCGACATCGCCTGCCAGCCGTAAAGCGGGAACCCCCAATTCTGGCCCCATTTTTCGGTGAAGGGGTCGCTTTTGAACACTTTTTCCGGCGGCGCTCCGCTCGATCGGGTGAGATCGAACAGCTCCGGAAAATTCCACACGTCCGCGCTGAAGACGCTGACTCCGACCGGGATGTCCCCCATGAGGGCCACGCCGAGCTTGTCGCACGCGGCGCGAACCGTTTTCCACTGCATTTTCGCAACCCACTGGACGTAGGAGTAAAACCTCACCAGGTCGCGGAATTCCTTTTTTTCCGGGGTCGGCAGGGCCGCGAGCCACTCGTGCGCCGCCTGGGGGCTCCTGTGTTCCTGCGGCCACGAGGTCGTGGCCTCGCCCCCGTTCCAATCGGCAAGCGCCCGCATCAGGCTGTAGGGCTCCAGCCAGTCGCCCTCGTGGCGTTCGAATTTCGCATATGCGCGCAGACGGACCGGATCGGCCTTGCGGCTTCGGAACACCCGGAACGCGGCCTTGAGCAGATCGCGTTTGAGCGACTTGACCGCCGGGTAATCGATGTTCCCCGCGCACAGGGATGCCACATCGTGCCCGCGCGTGATCTCGTCGCATGTCTCCCGCGAAAGTTCCGGGAGCCATTTTGGGTTGGTCGCGATGGTGGAGGGTTCGAGGGCCATCGAGCTGATGATGTTATACGGGCTGGAATCGCTTCCGGTTTCATTCACCGGAAGAACCTGTATGAGCCCGAAGCCCTTCCTTGCCGCCCAACCCGCGAACTCGACCAGGGCGGACGTGTCTCCGATCCCGAGATCCTCCTCTCCGCGCAGGGCGCTGACCGGCGTCAGGATGCCGGCGATCTTTTTGTCTGGCGAGAATTCAGTCATGGGAAAAATGGCGGAGGTCCACGTCCCGGAATGGTTTCGGGCACAAGTCTCGGAAAAGGCATGCCGACATCCGGCAGTTATTGCCATCCGGGTTTTCCATGTCGAGAAAACTCAGCCCCTCCCCCCAGGACGACGGCAGGCCGTCAATCCGGAACGCGGCGGGCAATGGAACACCTGTAGGCAAAAGGCGCAAAAGGGAAACTGATAGATAGAAGCGCCATCCTCCTTCGCGAGATCTTTAAGTTCGCGGTGGATGGATTCGGGAACATTGCTGTCCTCCTACTTCGCTTTGTAGGCGACGACCGGGGGTGTCGTGCCCTCGGAGAGGACGAAAATGGTTTTCCCATCGCGGGAAAACGCGATGGCTTCCGCCTGTTTCTGCCTGTGCGGGGCCAGTCTTTGCGGTTTTTTTGAAAAGGTTTTCGCCCATGTCTCTCCCTTCCGGTGCGGGAACAAAAAGACCCCGTAGTAGGTGAGGACAGCGGCGAGGGAACCATCGGGGCTGATGCTCAGTCCGGTCGGCTGGTTGCCATACGGAACCAGCGGGGATTCCAGCGGGCGTTCGACATGGATGACGCCGATCTTCCTCGCAGTCTGGATTTCGCCGGGTTTTTCGGGTGCCAGGGGAAGCTCGTAGACTCCGGGGGGATTGGCGCGTTTGCTGATGAGCAGGATTTTCCCGCCCGCCGGGTCGGCGGCGACCGCCTCACAATCCCGCGGGCCGTCTTCGTAGCGAAAGACAATCTTCCGCCCGGGGACCGTTTCGGAGATCTGTCCGGGAACGGGAAGGGAGGGTTCGGGCAGCAGGTAAATGGTGCAAAAATTCCGCCGTGCGGCGTTGTCGCCCGTGTCCGCGACCAGCAGCCAGGGGCGTCCGTTCCAAACAAAGGAATCCATGTCCTCCCAGTCCACGTTCACGGCCCCGTTGATGTGGAGCGTTCCCTGGTAGGACCCGTCCGTTCCCGCAAGATACAGGTCGGGGCCGTTTCCGCCGTCGTTGGCGATCCAAAGAAGCCCGGGTTTGCGCTGGGAGACCGCGATCCCGCTCGATTCCTGCGAGGCGCTCAGCTGCAACGTGGCGGGCTGGTCAGACACCGCAAAGCGCAAGGGTGCGGAATGCAGCGTGAGCGGAAATCCCGCCATGACCAACACAGCCATTTTCATCCGGCCGAGCGTTTTCACGGTTCCATTTCTGGACGGGATTTTCGATTTGGACAACGGGATTCCGATGTCGGGCGGGGGCATGCCTGATCGTTGCAAAAAGAGGGGGCCCGCAAATCCCCAAGAGAGGAGGCTCAAAGTCCGGCCTGTTGTGGAGGCGGTTGTGCCAACCGCCTTTCCGGGCTACCTCGACCAGGTCGGCTCGCTGACTTTTCCGAGCCCGCTGACAATCGGGGTCGGGCGGCCTTTGACGGTGTCCAGGAGTGTGAGGGTGGAGCCGTTGCTGTAGATGATGTGCCGGGAGTCGGCACCCCAGACGGGATCTTCGCCCTCGGCCACGATGCGGGTCGCTCCCGATGCGATGTCCAGGACCGCAACCGAGAACCCTCCCTGGCGGACGGTGAAGGCGATCTTCCTCCCGTCCGGCGACCAGCTCGGCTCGGTGGAATAGGCGTATCCCGTGGGAACCGGCCGCCCGCTTCCGCCGCCGGAGCCGATGCGGAAGAGCTGCGGGCCCCCGCGTTCATCCGACGAGTAAACAATTTCTCCGCCGTCCGGGGACCAGGAGGGGGAGGACTCGACGGCGGCTGTGCGGGTGAGGCGGTGCGCGCCTCCTCCTCCGGCTCCGACGACATAAAGCTCGGGGTTTCCGTCCTTGCTGATCGAGCAGGCGATGCGCCCGCCATCGGGCGAGAAGGCGGCGCCGGAATTCGTGCCGGGGAATTTGATGATGCGGTTCCGGGCCCCGGAGTTCAGGTCGATGAGGTAAATGTCCGCATACCCGCTCTGGTAGCCGGTGTAGGCGAGTTTCGAGCCGTCATGGGAAATCGCCGGGGCGACGCTGAGGCCGCCGTCGTTGGTCAGTTGCTTCACGTCCGCGCCGTCGTAGTCGGCGGTGTAAATTTCCTTGCGTCCGGTGCGCGAGGCGGAAAACGCGATTTTCGAGGAGGCGATGCCCTTGTTGCCGGTGACCGTTTCGACGATGTCGTCGGAAAAGTGGTGGGCTGCGGAACGGGTGGTCCCGCTGTAGGTTTTTTTCAGGATGGTGCTTCCGGAGTGGTCGGTCACGATTCCCTCGAGGCTGGCGTTCCCTGCGGTGGCGCTCACGGAAAAGCTGGCCCGCTCGGGCGGGGACAGCAAAAACAGGCCGGAAAGATCGAGGTCGTTCTGGACAACCTTCGTCGCCGCCGCGCCCTCGGCACCGCCGAACGGCTTGATCGCGATGCTCGTCGCGTCGCCTTTTTTGACGGTGATGGTTGTTTCTTCGGCGAGAAGAGCGAAGGGGAGGAGGACGGCGGCTGTCGAGAAAGCCCGGAGAAATTTCATGCCCCACTGCTTCGCAAACCGGCGGGGGTTTGACAAGTCAGGATGTCTGAGACTCCGGCATTGGGGGGAGACAGTCAGGAGGAAAACCGCCTGCCGATCGCGAATGTCCCGAGGCCCGTCAGCGAGCGGGCGATTTTTCCGGCGCGCTCCAGGGCTCGGCCCACTGCGGGGATCCCGGGCCCGCCCTCGATCTCCACGTAGAAGACATACGTTTGCGGTTGGCCCGGCACCGGGCGGGAGACGATCCGCGTGAGGCTCACCTTTTCCCGGGCGAACGGCCCCAGGAACCGGTGCAGGCTCCCGCATTCGTTCCTCAATGCCGCCACCAGGGCCGTGCGGTCGGAAACTTTTTTTCCGGCGGTTTTGCGCGAGATGACAAAGAAGCTCGTGACGTTGACGGGTTCGCCGCCGGAGGGGAATTCGATCACGTCCAGCCCGTAGAGCGCGGCCGTTCCGGGAGAGGCGAGGGCGGCCGCGTTCGCGTCGGCTGCGGCCCGCTTCGCCGCGAGCGCCGTGCTGGAAACCGGCACCAGCCGGGCATCGGGGTGGTTTTGCTTCAACCAGGCGCTGTGGTGTTTGATCTGTACGAAGTGGGAATACACGGTTCGGATTTTTCCCCCGGGCCGCCCGAGCAGGGCGATTCGGATGTCCAGGGACAATTCTTCGCGGATGGAGATCCTCCCCGCATGCCGGATCAGGAGGTCCACCGTGTCGTAAACCGTGCCTCCCGAGGAATTCTCCACCGGGATCAGACCCGAGGCGGCCTCTCCGGCGACCACGCGGTCAAAGACGCCCTCGATCGTCCCGCAGTCGAGGAACTCCGGCCCCCCCCCGAATCGCTGCCGCGCGAGAATCGCGGAAAATGTTCCGTCCGGTCCGAGATAGGCGATGGATTTCATGTCTCGATGATGCTGGGTGGAAAGGCCGCTGCGGCATGGGAAGGATGTCCGTGCCACGGGATCTGGTCGATGGCAAAACTTCGGTGCGGCCGCATCAGGAAATTGCGGGTTGGAAGAGCTCGTGGGCGAGCACGCTGAGGCAGTAGATCGCGGCGGTCTCCGTGCGCAGGATGATCGGGCCGAGGGTCACGGGAATGCACCCGTTGCTTTTGGCCAGGGCAAGTTCCGCCGGCGTAAAATCCCCTTCCGGACCAACCATCACGGTGGTGCTGCGCGGGAGGCGCGAGTGGGTCGAGACAAAATCCGCGAGGATCGATTTGAGCGGACGGGCATCGGGCTGGAGCGACGCGATCAGCATCAGCTCGGCGCGTTCGACACGCCCGAAGAATTCCTTGGGAGAGGAGGGTTCCGCGACAGCGGGGAGGTGGTTCTGGCCGCACTGCTTGCAGGCCTCGAGGGCGACCTCCTGCCACTTGCCGCGTTTTTTTTCGAGTTCGCCCGCGCCGAGATGGACGACGGTCCGGTCCGACAAAATCGGCGCGATCATCGAGGCCCCCAGCTCCACCGCTTTCTGAACGATGAGGTCCATGTTTTTCCCCTTCGGGACCGCCTGGGCAAGCGTGATCGAGCAGGGTGGGGGCGGAGTTTTTGCGGCGGCGGAAACCTTCAGGACGACGCCTTGGGGATTCGCTTTCAAAATGATGGCCCCGGCCTCGCGCCCGGCTCCGTCAAACACGGTGACCCGCCCGCCGGTCTCCATTCGCAGGACGTTCGCGCAGTGGTGGGATTCCGTCGCGGGTAGTGTTGCGGATTCCCAGTTCTCAGCGGGCAGGTGGAAGCGGCGCATATTTTTTTCGGATGTATTCGCGGACGGCATCCCGCCAGGGGCGGGGGGTGATGCCGGTGACGCGGGAGATTTTTTCGGTGGAGAGAATGGTATGGGCAGGCCGGGGCGCTTTGAAAGCTTTCATATCCTTCAACAGAAGAGGTTCGAGCGTTGTCGTCGCCAGCGGCAGCCCGGCCTCCACGGCACATTGAAGCGCATGGGCCCCGTATTCCTGCCACGAACACGAGCCGCTGTTGCAGGCGTGATAAAGGCCCCCGGGGAGGGAGGGGGCGAAAAACGGCTCCAGCCAACCGGCGGCATCACAGGCATACGTCGGCGAGGAATATTTGTCCGAGACCGCCTCGACCTGCGGGCTCGTGCGGGCGCGCCCGATGATCATGTCCATAAAACTCGGTTTGTCCGGCCCGAAAACCCAGGAAACCCGGACGACGAGGTGCGACGAAGAATCCGCCAGCACCGCCCGCTCGCCTTCCAGCTTCGTCCGCCCATACCACCCCAGCGGGTGGGCCTCGTCCTCTTCGGAGTAGGGAGTGGTTTTCCGTCCGTCCATCACATAGTCGGTGCTGAAGTGGATGAAGCGGGCTCCGCAGGCCCGGGCTGCGGCGGCCATCGCGGTCGGCGCGAAGGCGTTCACAGCGCGGGCCTCCTCCCGCCGAGTCTCGCACTCGTCCACATTGGTCATCCCCGTGCCGTTCACGAGAACGTCGAAGGTCCGGGAAGCGAGCAGCCTCCCGATCCCCGGGATGTCGGCCACATCGAGTTCCTGCCGCGACAGGCAGACCGTTTCGTGGCGGGCGCTCCAGACCCCGGCAAGTCCGGCGGCAAGGCGGCCACGCGCGCCCAGGATCAGGACCTTCATTCTGAACTCGTTGGCAAGGCTGAAGCCGGGCGAGTTGGCACGGATGAACTCCCTGCACTTGTCGTTGTGCATTTTGATGCGGCCTTTCGTGCGGTGCTGTATTTGCGCGGTTCCATGACGGCTCTTTTTCGTGCCGGGAGGATTTTTTGTCCAATCATTCCGCTCCCGCCGGAAAACTTCCCCGCCGGGCGACATTTGCGGTGGAAGCCCGGGACCGATGTGCTTTCATTGGTATCGAGTCACCCGTCGCCCGCTCCCTCATGAAACATTTCCTTTCCATCCTCACCGCCCTCGCCCTCCTGTCGCCCGCCCGAGCCGAATTCCGCGGCGCGTGGATTTCCTCCGTTTACAACATCAACTTCCCTTCCGGTTCCGGCCTCTCTGCCGAAACGCAAAAAGCCCAGGCGGCCCGGCTCCTCGATGCCGCCAGGGCCGCAGGCATCAATGCCGTGATGCTGCAGGTGCGTCCCGAGAGCGACGCCCTCTACGAGTCGCAGATCGAGCCCTGGAGCAGGTATCTCACCGGCACCCAGGGCCGTTCCCCCGGCTATGATCCGCTCGCGTTTTTCATCGCCGAGGCCAAGAAGCGTGGGATCGCCGTCCACGCGTGGATGAACCCCTACCGCGCCGCCGCAAATTCCTCCCAGCCCCGCGCGGAAAATCACATCAGCAGGAAGTTCCCGCAATTCGCCTACAAGGTCGGCGGCGTGCTGTGGATGGACCCGGGCTCGCCGCAGGTCCGGCACCAGATCGTGAACGTGGCCCGCGACCTGGCGAAGCGGTATGACATCGCGGGCATCCATATCGACGACTACTTCTACCCGTATCCGAAAGACGGCGGCGGCGTTTATCCCTTCCCGGATGACGGCACCTACGCGGGGTACCGTGCCGCCGGAGGCCACCTCGACAAAGGCGACTGGCGCCGCGACAACGTGAACACGCTCGTCCGGGAACTCGGCGAAGCGGTCCACTCGGCGAGACCGGGCGTGATGTTCGGGGCGAGCCCCTTCGGCATCTACACCAAAGGCTCTCCCCCGGATGTCAAAGCGGGCGTGGACCAATACCACGAACTCTATTCCGACCCGGTGAAGTGGATGAGGGAGGGGTGGGTGGACTACCTGGCCCCGCAGCTCTACTGGGCCGAAGGCGGGCCCCAAAGCTTTTCCTCCCTGTTGCGCTGGTGGCGCAGCTCCCGGATCAATCCCCGCGGAGTGCCCGTTTGGCCGGGCATCGCGGTCGACCGGCTGTCTTCCCACGGATGGTCGGCATCCGAGATCTCCACCCAACTTGGACTTGAAAAAGCCATCGCCCCGCGAGGCCGGGGAGGCTTCCTGCTCTGGAATATCGGGCCTGTCGCGAGGAACACCAAGGGCATCGTCGCCGTGATCCATGCCCGTTAAGCCGACCCCTTTCACCCGCTCCATGCCTGCATCGGCGAGCGGCGCGCCGCCGCCTTCCGTTTCAAGTTGATATCGGGCCTCCCCTGGGGCAGTCTATGGGGCTCTTTTGTGATGACCACCCTGCGGAAATTTTTCCTTCTTGCCTGCGGCTTCCTGGTGCTTGCCGTCCCGGCGTGGTCGCAGGAGGCCTCGGATCTTTTTCTGCGGGCATACCAGGATTTTCAGGCGGGCGAGAAACTCGAACGGGACGGGAACCCGCGCGAGGCATTTGCCCGGTATCGGAGCGCCGCCAAGCTGCTCGAGCAGATCGTCAAAGCGCAGCCGGACTGGCAGCCGCCCGTCGTCGAATACCGGCTCAAGAAAACGCGCGAAAATATCACGCGCCTCGAGGCCGAGGTGTCCGCCCTTCCGACAACCCCGGAGGGGCCGGAAGGCCCCCTTCCCCAGCCGGACGTGCCGCTTCCTCCACCGGCCATCAACACCACCCAGGCGCTGGTTCCCCGCCAACCCGCCGGGACAAACCGGCCTCCCGTCCCGGCTGCAACCCCGCGACCCGCGCAGGTTCCGGCCAGCGAGTCCGCAGCCCTGCGCCAGCAACTCGCCGCCGCCCGCGCCGAAAACGAGCGCCTGCAAGACAAGCTCGCCCGGCAGGCCGCCGAGGTGAGAAGCAAGCTCGTCGAAATCGATAAGACCAAGGTGACGATCGTGGAGCTCAAGGCCCAGCTCGCCCAGGCGCAGGACGCCTTGGAAACCTCGCAGAACGACCGGGCGATCGCCGCCGCCAAGGCCCCGCCGGCCGACGACAAACGGGTGGCCGAACTCAACGGGCGGATCCAGGGCGCCGAGGCGGAGAACGAGGCGCTCATCGAGGAAAACCAGCGCCTCCTCGCGAAGCTGGAGAACGCGTCGAAATACATCGGGGCCGCCGATTCCGGGCGCAAGGTTCTGGAGGAGGACCGGAAAAAAATCGCCAGGCAGCGCGACGAGGCCATTGCCCGCACCAAGAGGATCAAGGACAACGCGGCGGCCATCGAGAAGCTGGCGAAGGAAAAAGAGGACCTTCAATCCCAGTTCGCCAAGGAGAAAAAGGACCTCGAATCCCGGCTGGCCAAGGCATCCGACAACGGGAAGCTGGACAAGCTCGCGGCGGAGAACAAGGACCTTGCCGCCCGGCTTGCCGACACAGAAAAGAAGCTCGCCGATGCCGCCGCCAAGCCGCAGGAAAACGAAAAGGTGCTCGCTGACCTCCGCAGCGAGATCAACTCGCTCAACGACCGTCTCCTGGAAAGCCAGGCACAGATTGCCACGCGGGACGACCAGCTCAAGGCGCTCGCCAAACAGCTTGACGAGTCCTCGGGGGAAATCGCGCGGCTGAAATTGAACCCCCAGCCCACTGCGGACGAAAAGCGCACGATGGTCGAAAACGATCTCCTCCGCGGGATCATCCTGCGCCAGATCAAGGAGCAGGCCGAACGGGATTCCGCCCGCGACGGGCTGGAAAAGGAAATCCGGACCCTCCAGGTCAAGTCCGACACCATCTCGCAGCAGTTGGCCGTGCTCTCCCGCCCCGCGTTCCAACTCACAGACGACGAGCGCCTGCTCTTCAAGGAGCCGATTGCCGCGCTGAGCGAGCCGGACTCCTCCTCGCTCAAAGTGTCCATGGCCGTGGCCAAGCCGGCCGACGGGTTTCCCGTTCCGACGCCTGCAGAGGGCCCGGAATCCCTGCCGGACGCCACCCGCGACATGGTGGATCAGGCGAGGAAGCTGTTCGGGCAGGGACGCTACAGCGATGCCGAGAAGCTGTATCAGCAAATCGTGGACTCGGCCCCGAACAACTACTTCGCGCTCTCGAATCTCGGCGTCACCCAAATCCAGGTGCGGAAGCTCTCGGCGGCGGAAGTCGCGCTGAAAAAGGCCATCGAGATCAACCCCAAGGATTCCTTTGCCGCGACCAACCTCGGCATTGTCTATTGCAAGCAGGGCCGCTTCGACGAGGCGGTCGATTCGCTCAAGGAGGCGATCGGTTCCGACGACAAGGACCACATCGCCCAGAATTATCTCGGCATTTGCTACGGGGAGAAGGACCTCAAAGGCAAGGCGGAGGAGGCATTCAAACGCAGCATCGAGATCCGCGATGACTACGCGGACGCGCATTTCAACCTGGCGGTCCTCTACGCCACGACCGAACCCCCTTCGACCGACCTGGCCAGGGAGCATTACAAAAAGGCAATATCCCTCGGCTCGACTCCCGATCCCTCGCTCGAAAAGCTCCTGGAACAATCGAACGCGCGCTGAAGCTGCGGATTTCCCGGGTCCGCCGCCCGGAGTCATGGCTTGATCCGCCGGTCGCTTGCTGCAAAAACCCACTCATGCATCCGATCTCCCTGGCATTTCTGCGGAAGGTTCACTCCCTGATCAGCCTGTTTTTCGCGCCGCTTCTCGCGCTTTTCATCGTGACCGGTTTCTGGCAGATGGCCGTTCCCGAGGAGACACGGGAGGGGCCGGGGGCTTTCCAGGTTCTCATGGAAAAGTTCTCGGCCATCCACAAGCACGGCTACTTCCCCCGGCCCGGCGTCGTCGACCCATCCACCTCCGCGTTCAAGATCCTCACTGCGGGACTCTGCGGTGCGCTCCTGCTGTCGATCGCGATCGGGCTGACGCTTGCGTGGAGCAATGTCCGCAGCCGATGGCTCGCGGTTGCAGCCCTGCTGTTGGGGGTCGTCGTTCCGGTGGCCCTGCTCTGGCTGGCGTAGCTCTGTCTGAGCCGTAATAAATGGGCTCACACACCACCGGCAGCCGGGAGGCTGCGGGGAAGCCTGCCGCAGGCAGCCCGTCAGGGCATGACCTGCTGGGAAGCGGGCATGGCAAATGTTCGCCCTCCCATCGTTGGCGTTACGCGGATTTGGGCACCGCCCAAATCCGCGCGTAAGGGAAGAAATGAGAGGGGAGCGGTTCGACGACATGTCGATAACGCGAGGGAGGGCGAAGCTCCGTCTGAGCCGTAATAAATGGGCTCACACGGAGGTTCGCCC
>JBAYTU010000038.1:0-33224 GCA_041675465.1 Terrimicrobiaceae bacterium
GATCGGCGGGTTGACTGCTTTTTTCATCGCCAGAGCGATAAAAAACTTTGGGCTGCTTGTCCAGAATTTGCGCCTAACTTTCTTTTTTTAAGCGGGTTGCTTTAGTCTGGGTATTGGCCCTGCGCGTAACGTCGGGATGTCTGAAATCGGGTGTTCACCGGGCTTGGAGCCGCATCGTCCGCTCCAGGATGTTCCGGGCGACGTCATCGTGGGCGAGGCCGGTCGAATCCAGGCGGAAATCCGCGGCCGCCTCGTAAATCGCGCGTCTCGAGGCGAGGAGATCGCCGAAGGTTTTTCTGGGGTTTTCGGTCTGGAGGAGCGGGCGCCTCTGGCTGCGTGAGGCGCGTTCGAAAAGCGCGTCCGGATCGGCGTCCAGCCAGGCGACCGCCCCGATTTTTTTCATGGCGACCCGGTTGGCTTCGCGCAGGACCGCGCCGCCTCCGGTGGCCAGGACGATTCCCGCCACGCCGACCAGATCGGCGAGCACCCGCCCCTCGATCTCCCGGAAAACCTCCTCCCCGCCGGACGCAAAAATCTCTGTGATGCTTTTGTTTTCGGCCTGGGCCACGAGCTCGTCGGTGTCCACAAACCGGTGCCCGGTCAGGGACGCGAGACGTCGGCCGACGGACGATTTCCCGCAGCCCATGAAGCCGATCAGAACGATGTTTGGAAGCACCCGGTCATAATCTCACGACCTTTTTGGCGCGCGAGCCTTTTTGGTCGGTCTCGACCTCGTATTCCACGGCGTCCCCGTCTTTGAGCGAGCGGTAGCCTTCGGAGGCGATGGCGCTGTAATGGACAAAAACGTCCTCGCAGGTTTCTGGGTCCACAATAAACCCAAATCCCTTTTTGTCGTTGAACCACTTTACTGTTCCTCTTGGCATGCGGTGTCTGGTATTTCTGCGGGGCAGAACAACACCTCGCGCCCGCAGTGGTAAATTCCGCCGCGTGGGAGTCAACGGTTGTTAGGTAACAATTTCGTCACAAACATGAAAATCCAGCCGCCTTCGCTTCCGGCCGGGGTCGAGACACCGGCCCGCGACCACCCGAGTGTTCGAAACGGGCTGCCCGATGTTTGTGCGTCACGAACCGCCCTCCCCGGAAAACCGAGTTGAGCACATCGAAAGCCGAGACGCGCGTCGCCGCCGCAGGAGAGGGAATCCAGGCGGCCGCCACACTTCTGGCTGGGGGCGGGCTTGTGGCGATCCCCACGGAGACGGTTTACGGGCTCGGGGCGGACGCGCTCGATCCCGCAGCCTGCCTGAAAATCTTCGAGGCCAAAGACCGCCCGTTGAGCGATCCCCTGATCGTCCACATCCCCGGGATCGATTGGCTGGACCGGCTGGCGGTCGTTCCGGGGACCGCCCGCCGGCTGGCGGAACATTTCTGGCCCGGCCCGTTGACCCTCGTGCTTCCGCGCCGGGAGATCGTTCCCGACCTCGTGACGGCAGGGCAGGAGACCGTGGCGATCCGCATGAGTTCCCATCCGGTTTTCCAGGCGGTTTTGAAGGCGTTTGGAAAGCCGGTCGCCGCGCCCAGCGCGAACCGGTTCGGGCGGATCAGCCCCACATGTGCGGCGGATGTGTTCGCGGAACTGGGCGGGCGAATCCCCCTCATCCTGGACGGGGGTCCATGCGCCCACGGCATCGAGTCCACGATCGTCCTGGTCCGCGACGAGGGGTTTCACATCCTGCGGAACGGCCCGGTCACGGTGGAGGAACTGATGCCGTTCGGCCCGGTCTGCGGTGCCGTGCCGGGGATCTCCGCGCCCGGTGGTCTGCCCAGCCACTATGCTCCGAGGACACCGATGAGGATCGGGCCGCCCGTGGAGCAGGCGTCCCGCCTGCTGTTCACCCAACAGGCAGGCAACCGGGACGGTCGCCCCACCCCACCATCCATTGGGCTTCTCTCCTGGAACTCCCCCGGCGAGGGGTTCGACAAAGTGGAGCACCTCACGCGCAACCAGGATCTCCGCGAAGCGGGCGTGAACCTCTACGGGGCGATGCGGCGGCTGGATCAAGCCGGGCTCGATGGGATCGTCGCCGAACCCGTGCCGGAAAACGGCCTCGGGGCGGCCATCATGGAGCGCCTGCGCAAGGCGTCGGCACGATGAGCCAGAAACTCGATACCAGGGCCAGCGGGATCATCGCGGCCGCCGTGATGTGCAGCCGCGTGCTCGGCCTGGCGCGCGAGGTGCTTTTCAACTCGCTGTTCGGCACGGCGTCGATGGGGCTGTTTCTGATCGCGTTCCGTGCGCCCAACCTCCTCCGCGACCTCTTTGCCGAGGGGGCTCTCTCGACGGCATTTGTGACGGTGTTCTCGCAGCGGATCCAAAAGGACGGCGAGTCGTCCGCCTGGGTTCTCGCTTCGAAAATGATGACGCTCGCGGCGGTCTTCATGAGCGTTGTCAGCGTGCTTGGCATCGTGTTTGCGAAGCAGTTGATCGGCGTGCTGGCACCCGGTTTTGAAGCCCAGGACGCCGCAGTCACGATCCTGCTCACCCAGATCATGTATCCGTTCATCCTGCTCGTTTCGCTGGCGGCTCTGGTGATGGGGATGCTGAACTCGCGGAATGTGTTCGCCGCACCCGCGATGGCATCGAGCTTTTTCAACATCGGCTCCATCGCCGGCGGGGCCTTCTTCGGGTGGCTGATCGATCCCGGGTTCGGCCAGAAGGCGCTCATCGGGCTTTCCATCGGAACCCTCGTCGGCGGGTTCCTCCAATTTGCCGTCCAGCTTCCGAGCTTGAGGCGCGCGGGATTCCGGTTCCGTCCGGATTTCCGCTGGGGCGATCCGGGCATCAAGCGGATCCTGGTCCTGATGGTTCCCTCGGTCATCGCGGCGAGTGCCGTCCAGATCAACGTGCTGATCAACTCGAGCTTCGCCTCCTACGTGGGCAAAGAGGCGGTGACCTGGCTCAACAGCGCGTTCCGTTTGATGCAGTTGCCGATCGGGGTGTTCGGGGTGGCGGTGGCGACGATCACGTTGCCGGTGGTGTCCCGGATCGCGGCGGCATCGGACACGAGCGCGTTCGGCCCCACGCTCGGGAAGGCGATGCGGCTGGCGGTTTTTCTGACCCTGCCCGCCGCAGTCGGGCTCTGGTTCCTGGCCGATCCGGTGATCGGCCTGATTTACCAGCACGGGGAATTCCGGGCCGACGACACCCTGCAGACCGGATCCGCATTGCAGTTCTACGCGCTCGGGCTCGTCGCCTACTCGTGCATCAAGGTTCTCTCCCCCGCGTTTTACGCCATCGACCGCAAGTGGACGCCGATGCTCGTCAGCTTCGCCTCCATCGCGTTGAACCTCGCCCTGAACTACGTCTTCGTTTTCAAAATGGACCTCGGGCACCGCGGGCTCGCGCTTTCGACCACGATCTGCGCGACGCTGAATTTCTCCGCGCTCTATTTTCTGATGCTCGGGCCGGTCGGCACGCTGGAAAGCCGCCGCTTCCTCCTCGCCCTCGCGCGGTGCGCCCTCGCGTCCGTGCCGCTCGGGGCCGCCTGTTGGGCCGGAATCCATTTTGCCCCGGCGGTATTTCCGATGCCGGGTTTCTGGCAGAACGCCGTTGTC
This sequence comes from Terrimicrobiaceae bacterium, assembly GCA_041675465.1. Classification (GTDB taxonomy): domain Bacteria; phylum Verrucomicrobiota; class Verrucomicrobiia; order Chthoniobacterales; family Terrimicrobiaceae; genus QYQL01. Next base: position 3,574 of record JBAYTU010000038.1, read on the forward strand.
CTTTTTGCCACGATGGGAACGGCTTCGCTGCTGTATCTTGGCGGCTGCCTCGCGCTCCGCGTCGAGGAGACGGACGAGGCCGCGCGCATCGCGCTGCGGAAGCTGCGGAGGAAAATGTGACGCGCGTTCGCGCTTGTCGGAGCCAGCGGGACTTTGTAGCGTCCCGCCTTTTGCAATGTCCGCGTCCTACCTCATCCTTCCGGAAAAGAAATTGATCATCGGGCGGTTCGTGGGGCCGACGGGTTTGGAAGACATCCTGAAGCTTTTGAAAAAAATCTGGTCCGATCCTTTGTTCGACCGGGCTTTTCACCTGCTGGTGGATTTCACGCGCGCCGCGCTCAAGATCGGGATGGGCGAGGTGACGGCGCTCTGCCATTCCATGATGGCGGTCGCCGACGGCGTGATGGGATACGCGGCGATCATCGCCTCCGGTCCGGCCGGGACCGCCCTGGCGATGCTCATCAGCAAGGGGATCTCGCTGATCACCCCCAGTTCGGTTTTCAGCACATGGGATGCGGCGGTGGATTTTCTCGGCGTGGACTTGCCGGAGGACTTCGAAATCTGAGGGGGGGCCGGACGGCGGTGGAGCGGCTCAGATGCTCGGGCGGATTTTTCCGCGCAGGGTTTTCGTCTCCGCCCGCCTTCGCTTCGACTCCACCATGCGGGCCTTGGCACCCTTCGATCTCCTGGCCTTTCGGCGGCGTTCCCGGGAGGCTTCCGCCAGGGAGGCGAGTTTTTTCCGGCGCGCGGCCTCCGCCAATTTTTCTTCGAGGCGGGCGCGGGCGAGCGCGCGATTCTGGGACTGGGATCGGGAATCCGAGGCGGTGACGACGAGCCCGGTCGGGAGGTGTTTCAGGGTGACGGCGGTGGAAACCTTGTTGACGTGCTGCCCCCCCGGCCCGCTGGAGCGGTGAAAAATTTGGACGAGATCTTCCTCGCGGAGCCTGGCCATGCGAACGAGTTTCACGCGGAGTTTGAAATTCCGCAAGACCTGTGATGTGATCCCCGAAACCCATGAAATTTCGAATCCTGCGGCAGGACGGCAGAACACTGGACGAGATGGAGTCCGGCGGGCTGCGTGTGCGCATCGCCCGCACCGGGGCGGAAATGGTGAGCCTGGCTTTGGGCGACAAGGGGGTTTTTGAAAAAAAGGCGGGCATCCAGGTGATCCCGCCCGGCGACACCCTCAAACGCGGATTTTCCATCCAACCATCCCTTCTGACATGATCACCTCGCTGCTCGCCTTCACAATCCGGATAGCCCTCGTGGCTGTCATGACATTCCTTTTCGTGGTCCTTTTCGAACACGGGCCTGAAAATTATCCGGAGAACGTGCGGGGGGATTTCTCGAAACTGATGCAACTCCTCCCTCCCGCCCCACCGGAAAAATCTCCCCACAGCGGGACTTGATGAACCGGCGGCAGGTCGCTAAAGTCAGCACCTCCTATGGCAGTCAAGACCGAGAAGGATCTCCCCGAACAATTTCGTGCAACGTGGCTCAAGGCGATGAGTGCCATGCAGCTCCGGAATTTCGGTTATGCCGTGCAGCTCCTCCAGCCGCTCCTGAAGGCGAACCCCGAGTTCCTGGCCGGGCGCCAGCTTGCCCGCAAGGCCGCCATTGCCAAACACGCGGGCAAAAAAGGGATGCTCGGCGGCCTCTCCAGCGCGTCATTCAGCACGATGAAAGTGCAGGGACTCATCAAAAAGGACCCTGCTGCGGCCATGGACGCGGCGGAAAAAATTCTCGAGACCGACCCCTACAACCCGCAGGTGAACCAGCTCCTCCGGGAAGCGGCCATCGCCGCGAATATCCCGGAGGTCGCGGCGTTCGCCCTGGAGACGATCATCGAGGGAGCTCCCCGCGAGACAAAAGTCCTGCACGAACTCGCCAGGCATCACATGCAGCAGGGGAATCCCCAGAAGGCGGTCGAAATTTACAACAGGATCACGGAGATCACCCCGAATGATCTGGCCGCCATCAAGGGCGGAAAAGATGCCTCGGCCGCCGCCTCGATGCAAAAGGGCGGGTGGGAGCGCGAGGACGCCACCTACCGCGATCTCATCAAGGACAAGGACCAGGCCGTCTCGCTGGAACAACAATCGCGGGTCGTCCGCAGCGACGACATGATCGATCAGCTCCTCGAAGGGCTGCGCGAAAGAATCGAGCGCGAGCCGGACAGCGTGGACGCCGCAAGGAAAATCGCGGAGCTTTGCGAGCAAAAGGAAGATTACGAAAACGCCACGAGCTGGTATAATTACGCCGCCAGCCTGACCGGGAATTCCGACCAGGCGCTCGTTCGCAAAGCGGCGGATCTCCGCCTCAAGCAGTTCGATGTCGCGATCAGTGCCCGCGAGGATTTTATCGCCGCGAACCCCGGCTCCGAGGAGGCCGCCCAATACAAAGCGGAGCTGGATTCCCTCGCGCTCCAGCGCGCCGAACTGCTTCTCGACGAGGCGAACCGGCGGGTGGAGCGAAACCCGACCGACCTGCAGTTCCGTTACGACCTCGGCGAGATCCTCGTGAGCCTGCACCGCTACCAGGAGGCGATTCCCGAGCTCCAAAAGGCGAGGATGAACCCGAACGCCCGCATCCGTTCCATGTGTCTCCTCGGCCAGTGCTTCACCGCGCGCGCGATGTATGACCTTGCGGCAAAAACCCTCTCGGATGCCGCCTCGGAACTGACCTTGATGGATGCCGTCAAGAAAGACGTCGTTTACAACCTGGGCCTCGTCTACGACAAGATGGGCGACAAAGAAAAATCCGTCGCCTGCATGAAACAGATTTACGAAATCGATTACGGGTACCGCGACGTCGCGGCCCGGGTCGAGGGGTCGTATTAGCCCCGCAAATGCCGCTATTTTGTTTCCCCTCTGCCGGTTTTTCGGGTTAAGTGCGGGGCGATGCGCGGATTCGAGCGGATATTGCTGGCCTTGCTGTTGACGGGGTTTCTCCCGTCCGCATCCGCCTTCGCCGCGACGAGCGATCCTTCGCTGGACACCGGGCGCAATTTCGCGCCGTTTGTCCTTTCGTTGAAGCCGTCCCTGCAGATGAGCCCCCTGCCGGGTTGGATGCAAAGCCCGGCAGCTGTCCGCCCGGAGACCGCGACGATCGAAATTCCCTTGCCGGCGCTCTGGGCGGTCCCTGCCGTCGAAGTTTATGCGCTGACCGCCGTGTTCGACGACTGTGGCGATGGAGGCCCCGCCGTGGAATGGCGGGCACCGGATGGCTCGACGACCACCATTTCCCAAGGGCTTGGGGAAATGGGTGCCTCCCTCGGCCTCAATGCCAGGACCATTCTCCTCCCGCAATCCCTGACCCGCGAGGGAGGGGTTCTGCTGGTTTCTTATTACGCAAAATTCGACAAACTCGTCAGCCTCGCCGTCCGCCCGGCCCGCGAAGACCCGCTGGCGGTTCTCGGCGGCGGCACCGATCCGGTTCTCGTCGACGAAGCCCTTCGGGTTTTCGAGCGCACCGAAGTGGATGGCAGGCGAAACCTTCCCCTGAGCGGGGACATCCGCCGCGGGGCGGTTGTCGAAGCCGAACTCTCGGCCCCGGTGCAGGCGCTGGACGAGGAAATCGAGTTCATCGCCCCCATCCAGGGAGCCGTCGATGGCGCGTTGCTGAAACTCGATGTCCTCGGCCTCGACCCCGAGGCCACGATCCAGGTCCGGGGCAACTCGATTTCCGTCGGACAACTGGGGTTTTCCCAGTTCCGTCTCGACGATCCGGCGCTCGTTCCAGACAGCCTCGGACGGCTGGTGATGGCCGGATGGCGGAGCGGTTACGTCTTTCTCCCGGCCCGCCTCTGGCTCGCCGGGGAAAATTCGCTCGTCCTGGTGTTGAAGCGGTCCGGAACCGAAACAGGCCAACCCGTCTTCATCCGGAATGCCGTCCTCCACGTCCGCTTCGGTGCCGGGGCGGAGGAGGAAAACAGGACCGCAGGCGAGCCAAATTTTTCGGTTCCCGACCCTCTCGTCCCCAATCCGGCGGATCCCCCTCTGCCCGAGATTGTGACTGGCAATCGCTAGTGTGGGCCGCCAAACAGATGATCATCCCGATCGTGCGACAGGGCTTGTTGACAATGCCGATTGCATGACCCGCGCCGGGAGATCGCCCGTGCTCGGGAGGCCGAGGCTCCGGTGAAACATCCGGGTTGGGAGGAGGCTCGCTATCCCGCCTCATTCGATCTGGAGCGCGGCGATCGCTCCCATCACGCGATCGCTCAGCAACTGGTACGTTTCGCGCGTCCCGGGGGCGGTGTCTTCCCGTGAGAAAAAGAGCGGTTCGCCGATGACGACGGTGATCTGCGGAAAGTGGAGGCGTTTGCCGTTTTTTGGAAACGCGTCGTAGGCACCGAAGATCCGCATCGGGAGCACGGGGGCCCCGGTCTTGGCGATCACGAGGCCGATGCCCGCCCGCGCAGGCTGGAGGTTCCCGTCTTTCGAGCGCGTCCCTTCGGGAAAAAGGACCACCCCGTTGCCTTCCCGGATTTTTTTGATGACCTCGCGGAGCGCGGACATGTCGTTGCCGTCGCGCTCGACCGGGATGACGTTCATCGCCGGAAAGAGCGGACCGAAGAACGGCCACTCGAGAAGCGTCTTGCGGGCGAGGTAAAAGACCCCCCGCCTGCTGCAGATCCCGGCGAGGGGAGGATCAAAAAAACTCGCGTGGTTCACGGCCAGAATGAGCGGGCCGGTCTCGATCATGCGCTCGGGATGCACGACGCGCATGCGGAAAAAGACCCGCGCCAGCAGCTTGGCCAGATTGTAAAAAATGTTGTAGATGATCGTCATCGCGGCGTGATCCCGAGAGGGCGCAGGATGTCCAGGATCGCCTCCACGACGCCGTCGAGCGTGAGGTGGGACGTGTCGACGACCCGCGCGTCCCCGGCGATCATGAGTGGGGCGTCCTTCCGCGAGGAATCCATTTTGTCGCGGGCATCGATCTCGTCCGACTGCCCTTCAGCCGCCCGGCGCTTGCGGCGGATGTCGGGCGGGGCATCGAGGTAGAATTTGTAAGGGGTTCCGGGGAAGACCGCCGACCCGATGTCGCGGCCCTCCATCACGACATCCCGGCCTTTCGCCAGGAGGCGGAGGCGGGCCGAGACCAGGTCGCGGACCGCCGGGACCGCCGAGACGAGGGAGACATGCAGGTTGACGCGGCTGTCCCTCAAGGCGGCATCCGGGATCCGGCTGTTGATGCGGATGAACGATTCGTCGTTGTCCCCGATCCCGCACAGAATATCCGAACCGGACAGCGCCTCCGCCACTTCCGGCGCGGACGCGGTGTCGGCACCCTGGCGGAGGACCTCCCACGTGATCGCCCGATACATGGTGCCGGAGTTCACGTAGACGAAGCCGAGCCGTTTCGCCAGCCGGCGAGAGACGCTGCTCTTTCCCGAAGCGGCGGGCCCGTCGATGGCGACCACGCTCATGGCTCCCCGCTCTTTCTCCCGCGGGCTTTTGAGCCCAGCGAGGAAATGACCGGGGTGCGTCTCCCGATGCCTTTTCCTTTTTGGATGAGCCGGAGGGTCGCTTCAAACCCCGGATACGAGGTCTGCACGCAGGCGGTGTCCTCGATGACGGTATCGCCTGCGGCAAACAAGCCGGCAACAGCGAACGCCATGGCGATCCGGTGGTCGCCGAAGCTTTTGAGTTTCGCGCCTTTGAGCGGGCGTCCGCCGGTGATCGCCATCCCGTCCGGGAATTCCTCGACCTCGACGCCCATCGCCCGGAGGTTCGCGGCAACGGCTGCGATCCGGTCGGTTTCCTTGACCCTCAGCTCGGCCGCGTCACGGATGAGCGTCCGCCCATCTGCCAGAGCCGCCGCCACGGCGAGGATGGGGATTTCATCGATCACATTCGGGATTTCCGCGCCCTGGATTTCGGTCCCGTGCAGTTTGCAGCCTTTGATGTCGATGGTCCCCGAAGGTTCGCCGTGCGGGGAGCTTTCGACGACCTCGCGGATGCGGGCCCCCATGCGGACCAGCACGTCGAGGAGGCCCGTGCGGGTGGGGTTGAGCCCGACATCTTTCACGATCAGCTGGGATCCCGGCTGGGCGGCTGCGGCGACGAGCCAGAAGGCCGCGCTTGAGATGTCGCCCGGCACATGAAAGTCGCGGGATTCCGGGATCTGCCCGCCCTTGACGGTGATGCGGGATTCCTGGAGTTTTCGGCCCGTTGGCGAATCCCCTTCCCACACGTCCTCGCGGAGGAACTTGATCAGGTAATACTCGAACATCCGCTCGGTGTGGTCGCGCGAGCGGGTGGTCTCGACGACAGTGGTTTCGCCCTTGGCGAACAGCCCGGCAAGGAGGACGGCGCTCTTCACCTGGGCGCTCGCGACCGGAAGCCGGTAGGTGATGCCGGTCAGCGGACCGCCCTCGACGACGAGCGGCGGGCATTGCCTGACCCCCTCGGCGGAAAGCCGCGCCCCCATTTCCTGAAGCGGGCAAATCACGCGGCGCATCGGTCGCTTCGACAACGAGGAATCACCGGTCAGGCGGCAGCGGAAGCCCTGCGCTGCGAGCAGGCCCGACATGAGCCGCATCGTCGTGCCCGAGTTCCCGCAATCGATGTCCTCGGAGGGGGCGCGAAAGACCCCGCGGTTGCCCTCGACGACGACTGTCCCGGGCTCGGGCGTTTCGATCTCGACGCCCAGTTGCCTCATGGCTTTCGCCGTGCTGCGGCAGTCTTCGCCCTCGAGAAAATTGGTGATCGCGCAGCGCCCGTTGGAGATCGCCGAGAGGAGGATCGCGCGATGGGAAATGCTCTTGTCACCGGGGACCGTCAGCTCCGTTTCGATCGCCGGGGCGCGCCGGACTTTGAGCGTGTTCTTGGAGGAGGATTTCATCCGATTTCCCGGGCCCGCAGGGTTCCAGCCGCGCGGAGGAATGATTCCACCGCCTCCCGTTCGCCCCGTGAGAGCGCGTTTTTCAACTCCCCGATGTGGGTTTGCAAGTCGGCGATGGCGGCGAGGAGTTCCTCCCGGTTGTCCAGAAAGATCTCGCCCCACATCGCCTCTGGACCGGTCGCGATGCGGGTCGTGTCGCGGTATCCGGTCCCGGCGAGCGCGCCGAATTCCGGGTTTTTTGAAATGGCGGCCTGCACGAGCGCCGCCGCCACCGCGTGGGGGAGGTGGCTGATCCGCGCGACGGCCTTGTCATGGGCGGCCGGAGACATCTCGGCGAGTCGGCAGCCCGCCTCCCTCCAAAATCCCCGGACCCGATCGAGCGCCTGCGGGTTGGATTGCGGGGTTGGCGTGATGATGCAAACGGCCCCGTCGAACAGATCCGGCCTGGCGGCGGAGATGCCGCTCTGCTCGGACCCCGCCATCGGGTGCGCCCCGATGAAGCGCCCTCCCAGCGACACTTCCAATGCGGCGACAATCCGGGTTTTGACGCTTCCCGCGTCGGTGACCGGGGTCGATGCGGGGATGATCTCTGCCAGCGAGCGGCCCGAACCCGCAATCGCGTGCGGCGAGGTGCAAAGCACGACGATCTCCGCGCCCTCGACAGCAGTCTTCAAATCATTCGAGACCCGGCATCGCGGCAGCACCGCCGACACGGCGGAAACCGACGCTTCGCGCCGCGTCCAAAGCGAAACTTCCCAAGGTGAAGGGCCGCGGTGCATCGCCATCGCAAGCGATCCCCCGATCAGGCCGGGACCAAGAATCGCGACGGACCGGCTCAGGGCACCAGAAAGATCTTACCCGAATAAGGGCATTTCACCTCGGTGCCGGGAGGGAACCCGCGCACGTCCACATATCCGGCGTAAGGCGAGTGGGGGCTCGTCACAAAACCAGGCTTCCCGGGAACCGGAGTGCCGTAAGGCATCTCGCGCGCCGGGGCTGCGGTTGTTGCGGCAGGCGTGGGCGTGGGCGTGGTCACCTTCGGGGTGTCCTCCGGGGGAGGAGTCGGTTGCGTATAGGCATCCGGGGTGGGGGTCGGTGTGGCGAACTTTGTGGTGTTCGGGTCCTCCGCCGTGCCATGGTAGCCGAACCGGTTGCGGCCCTTGGTCGAGGACCCCTCCTCGGTCTGCTGACAAGCTGCCAAAGCCACTGCAACGGCGCAGCCAACGACGATCATGGAAGATGGTTTCATATATGCGTGATGACGCAATAAAAGGCATGGAATCCGCCGCGGTTCAATTCAAATCTCGCATTTCGAACGGAAGAGGTTCCGGGCACGTCATTTCTTTTGAACCGATCTGTCAAAGCCGGGCAGTGAGGACGGAGAGGATCGAGTCCAAAACCAGGTCCAATTGTTTGCCGGCGTCGGTCGCCAGAAACCGGAGAATGAAATACCCGTGCTGCTGGAGCAGGGCATCCTTCCTTCGATCTCGCCTCCAGGCCTCCTCGTCGGCGAGGTGCTGGGGGCCATCGAGTTCGACAACGAGCCTCGCGTCTTCGGAGAGGAAGTCCGCCTCCAGCCCCCCCTGCTGATCAAAAGGGATCGGCAGCCTGGCATTGAGACGAAATTTTCCGCGTGTCGCCGGGAGCGATTCCAGCCGCCTGAAGAGAAAGGCTTCCGAGGCGCTGCGTGCCCGGGCGATGCCCTGCGCTCCGGGCGGAGGGGAAATCGCAGCCCGCACAAAGAGATCGGCCAACTCGTTGTCCACGCCGTCGCGGATCAGGCGACGCACGCTGGCCGCGTAGTCACGTTTCCATTCCGGGTCAACCGGAAGCGGGACCTCCGGCGGCCAGCCGGGGATCGCGCTGGCGGGCAGCAGCAGGGAATACCCGGACGCCTCGTATCCCGCGCACCGGCGGTCGAACATCCGTGACAGCATCGGGACATTCAAATCGGCGTAGTCGTAAACGCGCGCTTCGGTTTTTCCGTCATGCAGCCGGTGGAGCCGCCCGACGTATTGCGCGATCGTTCCCCTCCACGAAACCGGCATGGCAAGGAATAACGTGTCGAGCTGCGGGTCGTCGAACCCCTCGCCGACAAATTTCCCGGTCGCAAGCAAAACGAGGCTCGAACGGTCGGACGCCAAGCCGTCGAGCGCCAACCGCATGGACTTTTTCCCCATTCCCCCCTGCAAGCGGAAGACCGATGCGCCGGATTGCGCGAGAAGGGCGGCGAGAACATCCATGTGCCCGGTCCGCTCGGTGAGCACGAGCGGATGCCTGCCCTCGCGAAGACAGGCGGAGACATCGGCGCAGATCATGGCGTTGCGGGGGCCGTCATGGACCAGGTCTCCGCAGAGCTGTTGAAATTCGATGCGCGCGTCGGCGTCCGGCTCCGCGCTGGCGCGGAACGCGGTTGGGCGGACCATGACGCGGTGTTCGAACGGACGGGCCGCCGCCTGGGCTTTCGCATCCACCCGGTGGCGGATCGGGCCGCATTGCATGAAGATGATGGGATGGTGGCCGTCCTTGCGCGCAACGGTGGCGGAGAGGCCGGCCACATACCTGGCCTTGGCGCGCCGGGCGACGAGTTCGAAACTCCGCGCGGAGAGGTGGTGGCACTCGTCCACGACCAGGTGCCCGTAGCCCGCCACATCATCGTCCACGGTCCCCTTGCGCACCAGCGATTGCAGCAGGGCGACATCCAGCGAGCCATTGAGTTTTCGTCGTCCGCCACCAAAGCTTCCGATGGATTTTGCCGGAACGCCAAGAAATTGGGAAAGCCGTTCGACCCATTGCTCCATGAGTTGCTGACGGTGGACCAGCACGAGGGTGTTGACCGCCCGGCGGGCGATGAGCCACGCCGCCAGCACGGTTTTGCCAAAGGCGGTCGTCGCCGCGAGCACGCCGGTGTCGTGCGCGAGCATGGCTTCGGCAGCCGCGTGCTGGCCGGGGCGGAGTTCGCCGCAAAATTCCACGTCCAGCGGGGTTCCTCCCTGGCGCTCGTCTTGGAGATCGAGGCGGATTTTGTGGGTTTTGAAAAGTTGCCGCAGGTCGTCCAGGCACCCACGCGGAAGGGCGATGTGCCCGTGGTGGTCCTCCGCGCACGCGATGATGCGAGGCTTGTCGAATGTCGGGAGCCGCATCGCCTGCGCGCGGTAGAACTCAGGATTCTGGAAGGCCGCGAGGCGGACGATCCGGTTGCGCAATGCCGCTGGGAGGACATCCTTCGGCAGATAAATCTGATCGGCAAACACTGCTTCGATCGCGTCCGGCAGCGGATCGGAAATCGGGGGGTCTTTGGCTCTGCGCGATGGCGGGGCCTGCCAGGGAGCCAGCGCGAACTCCTCGTCCGGAGCCACGCGCACCCCGAGCACGCGGTTTTGCCGTTCGGCCTCCCCGATCAGCGCCGCGACCTGCAGCAACGGGATTGCTTCGATCTGTCCGAGGAATTTCCACTGGTCGGCGTGCGGCTCCAGCCGTTCGTCGAGAAACAGGGAATTGCCGCGAACCCGCGCGACTTTTTGCAGGGGGAGCGCGATCAGATTCCCGAATCCGCCGCGAGGCAGCGTGTCCTGGTTCGGGAAGAGCCGGTCGTAGGAGCCGAGCCCGAGATGCGGGCGCGATTCCATCGTTTCGGTGAGCAGGTGCGAACCGAGCTTGCGCGCGAGGGTGGCCGGGATCGCCTCCGCAAAGAAAAACCAGGCGTGGGCACCATCACCCGACCTCGAACGCTCGATGGCCGCCGGCATTCCCCGCTCGCGGCACATCCGGGAAAAAACCGCCACGTCATCCCTCCATCCCTCCCCGTCAAAATCCACGGCGAGCAGAAAACACGTCTCGTCGCGAAGCATCGGATAAAGGCCCATGACGAACGGGCGGCCGCCCGCATCGCGCCCGGCAAGGTGTCCGCAGACGACTTCGTCCGTGACAGCCAGCCAGCAGGGATTCGGGCAGTCCGAGCATTTGATGCGCGGCTTCTCGCAAACCCCGCGCACCCACTCGTTCCCGCAGGCCGGGGCGTAACCGGACTTGCCGGAACGCGGGTTCTCGAACCTCCGGGCATACACGTCATCGCGCCCGCGAAAAAGCGAGCGAAAGCATGCGATTTTTTCGGCGGCCGGACTGGACTGGCAGAGGCATGTCGTTGGAGACGCCGCCTGCGAAATGTTGCAGCGGTCCTCAAACCCGGCGGGCTTCGCTGGAGGGGTCATGCATTTTCCGGCAGGAGATTCCGGAGGCGTTCTGTGACTTCATCCCGATCAATGACGCTGGCTGCAACGCCGAGCGTCAGATCTTCCCATTCCGGTCCATCGTCGGCCGCCTGAACTCCATTGAGGCGGAGAAAGACAAGGCATGAACCCAGAGCCACACGCTTGTTGCCATCGAGGAATGGATGGTTGCAGCAGAGGTAAAACAAATAGGCCGCTGCGACCTCGGCGAGATCCTTGCAAGGTGACCGACCGCCAAATGTCGCCTGCGGGGCTGCAACCGCAGACTCCAGCAAGGCCAAATCCCTCAGCCCGCCGGATCCGCCAAAACGCAAGATCGCTTCCCCATGAATCTCCTGAACAATCTCGAGCGAGAGGTGAAAACAATGATCCGGCGTGGCGCTCATGCCAGTTTTTTCATTGTCCGGGCATAATCTTTCATCGTCTCCCTGATGACGCGGGACACCTCGGCTTTTGAACGCCCCGGACGCAGCGGAGTGAGGGTGATCGTGCCGCCGTCGTGAATCTCGACATTCACCTGATCTCCGGTTTTCATGCGCGCGAGTTCCAGCAACGCCACATCGAAGATGATGCCCTGCGAGTTGCCGATTTTGCTGATGGTCTTGATCATGGAATAATACTATGTTTTACACCCGCCCCGTCAGGCAATACGACAAAGCAATTTCGTGCGAGGCCATCCGGGATCGTAGGCATTTCAACCGCTCCTTGTCATTGCGGAAAACATCCGTCATACCACGGGAGGATCGGTCGGGGGGGACGGCCGGGAATGCGGGGACCAGCGCCCGCACGGGCGGACCCGCGAACGCCTTCTTGTCCCCGCCATCTTCCCATCGCCCGCCCGCCCAAAACCACAATGGATGCCATGCCAAGCCAGGAACTCTCGCCGCGCGACGTGCGCCGGAATTTTGCCTGCCTGGTGTGGATGGGCTCGATCTTCGCGATGGGCTCGGCCGAGGTGATGGTGGTGCTCCAGCCCCTGCTGGTCCACTACGGGGCGACGAACGCGCAGGTCGGAATCGTGCAGGGGGTCCTCATCGCCATGTTCCCCGGCATGTTCCTGTCCCCGTGGATCACGAGAAAATTCCGCCACAAAAAATTCTACCTTTACGTGGCGGACACTTTCTATCTGCTTCCCACCGGGATCGTGGGAGTGGCGGTGTGGGCCGGGGTCTCGAACAGCGGGGCCGTCATGGTCGCCTTCATCATCTGGATGATGTGCGCCGGACAGGTGGCGGCGGGGTTCGGGGGGCTGCCGAACCAGGAATTCTTCGCCGCCTGTATCCCGATGCGCCTCCGCGGACGCCTCGCCGGCCTCACCTCGGGTGTGGGGGGATTGCTGGGGATTGCCGGGGGGGGATTCGCGGCATGGGTGCTCGTCGCGCTCCCAAAACCACAGGGCTTCGGCGCGCTGCTCGTCCTCGCATGGCTTCTGTGCCAGATCGCGGACACGGCCATCCTCTTCGCCAAAGAACCGCCGACCCCGGTCGAACGGTCCCCGATCCCGTGGGGCAAGGCCATGTGGATGGCGTTCCTGCGCGACTCGAAATTCCTGCGGCTCACGCTCGCGATCTGCCTGATCTCCCCGCTTGTCGGCCAGCTCTCGATCTTCGCGACCGTCTTCGCCTTCCGGGAGCTGAAGTTCGAGGCGCAGATGGCCGCCTACCTCGCGATGTCCGCATCGATCGCCCGTCTCACGCTCAGCCCCGCAGCCGGATGGCTCACCGATCGCTGGGGGGCCCGGAATTCCCTGCTCCTCTGGCCCGCCTTGTCGGCGGCCACATTTTTCCCTCTCGCGATGTTCCCCGGGGTTGTCACCGTCTTCGCCGCGACCACGATGGCGTCCGTGGCGTGGAGCGGGTTTTCGGGGGCCATGAACGCGCTCACCAGCGGGATCCCCAAGCCGGAGAACCGCGCCGGCCATTTCACCTTGCTCGGCTTCTGCATGGTCGCCACGAATTCCGCCGGGCCGGTGCTTGTCGGGAGGATGTTCGACGTGGTCGCCTACCGTCCGGGTTTTGTGATCCTCGGCGCGGCGGCCCTGGCGGCGACGGCGGGGGGATTCCTGCTTTTGCGCGGCATCAGTTCCCGGGCGGAGGATTTCCGGTAGCGGTTTGCGCTTTGCAGGGAGCGCCTGGTTGTCGCATGGTGGCGCGATGGATTACCTCGAACGTGCCCGCCGGGTTTTCGACATCGAACTTCAGGAGGCCGCTGCCGTCTGCGCCCGCCTCGGAGACGATTTTTCCAGGGCGGTCGAACTGATCAAATCCGCCGTTGAAAACCGGGGGAAGGTCGTCATTCTCGGCGTGGGAAAATCCGGCCACATCGGGGAAAAAATCGCCGCGACGCTGACCAGCACCGGCTCGCCTGCGGTGGTCCTCAACTCCCTGAACGCGCTGCACGGCGATCTCGGCGTGGTGGCGGAAGGCGATGTCGTCCTGGCCCTGAGCTATAGCGGGGAAACCGATGAGTTGCTGGCCGTGCTCCCGTCATTCGTCCGCATGGGCCTGCCCATCCTGGCGATCACCGGCGATGTCAACTCGACCCTGGCCAAGGCCTCGTCCGCAGTGCTCGACGTCCGGGTGTCGCAGGAAGCCTGCCCGCTCAACCTCGCCCCATCTTCCAGCACGACGGCGATGCTCGTGCTCGGAGACGCCCTCGCGATGACCCTGCTCGAGGCCCGCGGGTTTCGGAAGGAGGACTTCGCCCGCTACCACCCGGGCGGCAGCCTCGGGCGCGGCCTGCTCCTGCGCGTCCACCAGATCATGCGCCCGGTTTCGGAACTCGCGATCCTCTCGGCGGACGACACCGTCCTCGACGCGGTGCGCGGAATGACGGCGAGACGCGCCGGGGCCGCCGTGATCGTCTCGGGCGACGGAAAACTGGACGGCATCTTCACGCACGGGGACTTTTCCCGCCACTTCCCGGAGAATCCCGACATCGGCCGGAAAAAAGTCGGCGATTTCATGACGGGGAACCCGATCTCGATCCCCGGTGACAAGCTGGCCGCAGAGGTGCTGCAAATCCTCGAACAGCACCGCATTGACGACCTCGTTGTCGTCAACGCGGACAACGAACCCATCGGCATCGTGGACTCGCAGGATCTGACCCGGCTGAAAATCCTCTGAGGCCCGCGCCTCTCCGAAAGCTGCAATCAACTCCGCAGCGCCTGAGCATGGCCCCAAACAGGCGGGACGCCTTTTCTCCCTGTTTTGCAGGGATGCGTCCCGCCGGATAAACCCGCAGGCGTCAGCCGAGCATGTCGGCCACCATCGCGCGCTCTTCCGCGAGTTCCTTGTTGGTCGCGGCGATTTTCGATTTCGCGAAGGCATCGAGATCGAATCCCGTGAGGACTTCGTAGGCACCGGGGGCGGTGGTCTTCACCGGGAGCCCGGCCCAGACTTCGGGGTCGAACCCGTAATGGCCGTCGGATTTGACGGCCACCGAGTGGATGGCCCCGACGGTGGTGAGGTCGCGGACGTGGTCCACGAGGGAGCTCGCGGCGGATGCTGCGGAGGAAGCTCCGCGGGCCGCGATGATCGCCGCGCCGCGTTTGCCGACCGTCTCGCAGAACGGCCCCTGCAGCCAGGCGTCATCTTTGATCACATCCGCAGCGGGTTTCCCCGAGATGCTGGCCAGCCCGAATGCGGGGAACATCGAGGGGCTGTGGTTGCCAAAGATAAAGATGTCTTTGACGTCGGTGGTCTGGACGCCGGCCCTCTTGGCGAGCTGCGTCCGGGCGCGGTTCTGGTCGAGCCGGACCATGGCGGTAAACCGGTCGGGCGTGAGACGGCGGGCCTTGCTGGCGGCGATCATGCAGTTCGTGTTCGCCGGGTTGCCGACCACGGCGACGCGGGCGTTGTCGGCCGCGACCTCGTCGATGATCCTGCCCTGCGCGGTGAAGATCTTCCCGTTGTCCTTGAGCAGGTCGGCGCGCTCCATGCCGGGCCCGCGCGGCTTCGCGCCGACAAGCAGGCTCCAGTTGGCACCACCGAACCCGACGGTCGGGTCATCGGTGAGCACGATCCCTTTCAGAAGCGGAAAGGCGCAGTCCTCGAGCTCCATGGCCACCCCCTCGAGGGCTTTCATCACTTTTTCGACCGGAACCTCCAGCAGCTGGAGGATGACCGGCTGGTCCGGTCCGAACATCGCGCCGGAGGCAATGCGGGGAAGAAGGGCGTATCCAATCTGACCGGCGGCACCGGTCACGGCAACTTTAATGGGTGAGTTCATGTCATTAGAGAAACTAATACACAAGCCCGCTCCCACAAGAAAAATCTTCCCGGACGGAGCGACCGTGAGCCTTGCCGGAAAAGATGTCTCAAATTGGCGGAATAGCCGTAAACAGAAGGAACATCTTGGTTTTAAACAGATTGCAAACGTAAATCACAGCATTCCCTGCTGCGAAGATGTCCAAGCTGGAAGTCTCAAAACATCAATATTGAGTCATGCTCCACTACGGCTTCGCGTGCTTGTCCACCTCTGTCACTGGGATTCTCTTGGCTTTGAGGATGTGGTCGCGCAAGAGCACCCCGAAGATCGCCATGATGTCTTCTGCGAGCAGCCCCTTTGCAAACGCCTCAGCCTTGATCGTGTTGATCTCGTTGGCATCCAGCAAGGACATCATCTTTTCTTTGGCGGCCGCCATCGAAGCCACCTGGATGTCGTAGGCATTCTGCGGCGACGCCTTCTCCACGATCCCGTAAAGCTGCCCGACATATTTTTCAAAAACATCTTCCGCTTTGATTGTTTCCGCGATCTGGAGTCCCGTTGGGGTGATCGCAATCGGGCTCGATGCCGCCACAACCTTGTTCGGGATCGTGTTCTGGTAGATGAGATCCACCTTCGTCTTTACCTCGATCAGTCTGTCGCTGAGCCCGTCGAACTTCTCCAGTTTCTTCTGGTGATGCGAAAACACCGTCATCATTGCCCCGCTTTTATAAGCCAGGATCAAGACGACCGCCAAGATCGCCACCAGCACGAACACGCTGCTGTTGAGCTGCCCGATGAGTTTGAGGAGGATCGCTTCCATTCTCGCATACCTTCCTCCAACCAACCCCGCCCTGACAACCATTTTTGACCACTTTCCCCCACTTTTCTTCGCTTTCCCACGCTTTCCATGAACTACATTACACGCCGAACTCCTGCAAAACTCACGCAGTTTACCTATCCATGAAAAAATCAGATGAGACGGCTCTGGGCGGGAAGCCCCAGGGCGGAAAAAAAATTGGCTGGCCAACCGGGAATCCTGTGGTATTATGCAACTCTTATGCTTATGCAACGGAAAAGTGCTTTCTCTCGTCGTCTTCCGGATTTGGTGACCGAGGAGTTGGTTGCGGTTCTCACCAAGAAAAGTTCGTTTGAATTCAAGCAGCTGTTTGACGTTGTCCACGAGCGCCTTCGGGCCCGCAATGCGGCCAGTGGCGGCGAGGAAATGCTCCGCCTCCGCGCCTACGAAAAGCTCCAGAACCTCGTTTCCCGCGGCATGGTCAAGAAAACCGGGAAAAAATACAAAGGCCTGGCCTCGCTCGCCAAGGCACTGGCTCCCGCCGAACCGGTTCCCGCAGGCAAATAGCTCTCCGGTTTCAGGTTGTTCCCGTCGGCAATCCGCGCATCGCGTGCCCCGCATTGCCCGTGACGGGCGGATTCCGCCTCGGGCAGAGGAAAAACTTGGAATGCTTTTCGCAGGCTGGTAAACGCATCCGAACGTGAGTCAGGAATCCCCCACAACCGAGGTCGCCGGGCAGCAGGAAATCCATACGCTCGACCACGTCGACCAATACCTCATGATCGGCAAGGAGTCGGATGCTTCCGACATCCATCTGAGCGTGAACTCGAAGCCGATCTGGCGGAGATACGGGATCCTGGAACCCATCTGGAACCAGGCTCCGGTTCTCACTGCGGCGGACACCGAGCGCCTGGCCATGGGATTTCTGGACGACAAGCAGAAGCAGCAGCTCACCGAACGCGGGGATGTGGACTTTGCCTACTCGAACAGCCTCGGCCGTTTCCGGACGAGCGTCGTGCGCCAGCGCATCGGGCACGACCTCGTGTTTCGCATCATCAACAGCCGCGTCCGCGACATGGACGAGCTCGGCCTGCCACCCCAACTCAAGCTCCTCACCCAATACCAGAACGGCCTGGTGCTCGTCACCGGATCGGTCGGCAGCGGAAAAAGCACCACGCTGGCCGCGCTCGTCGACGAGATCAACCGCCACCGGCATGACCATATCATCACCCTGGAAGACCCGATCGAATACGTGATCCCTTCCAAAGGCTGCCACGTGACACAGCGCGAGGTCCACACCCACACGGCCTCCTTCGGGAACGCCCTCCGCGGCGCCCTGCGCGAGGACCCGGACGTGATCATGGTCGGTGAAATGCGCGATCTGGAAACGATCTCCCTGGCGATCACCGCCTCCGAAACCGGCCACCTCGTGCTCGGGACCCTCCACACCAGCAATGCCGCACGCACCCTCGACCGCGTGCTCGACGTGTTTCCGACCGACCAGCGCGACCAGATCCGGATCATGGTGAGCGAGTCTCTGCGGGGGGTCATTTCCCAGCAGCTCATCCCCCGCGCGGACGGGACCGGGCGCGCGCTCGCCATCGAGATCCTCATGAACACGCCGGCCGTTGGCAACGTCATCCGCGAATCCAAGACCTTCATGCTGCCGGGCATCATCCAGACCGGGCGCAAGCTCGGGATGAAATTAATGGACGACTCGCTGACCGAGCTGTTCGAAGCCGGGATCATCTCCGCCGAAGAGGCGGTCTACCGGGCCGACCAGAAGAACCAGATGCTGCAGATCACCGGACACCGCTGACATGGCCTATATCAATCAATTTTTTGATGTCCTCATCGAAACCGGGGCCTCGGACCTTCATTTGGGCGAGGGCCAGCCCCCGAAAATCCGCCGGCACGGGGAGATCATGCCGATCCGTGAAACCGCGCTCACCCATGAAGAAATGAGCTTCATGCTCCAGGAAATCTGCGGGCCGCGAAGGTGGCAGAAACTGGAGGAGACCGGCGACCTCGACTTCGCCTACGAAATGGACGAGGAAAACCGTTTCCGCTGCAATTACCTCAAGCAGACGAACGGCTACGGGGCGGTTTTCCGCATCATCCCCACCAAAATCAAAACCCTCGAGGAGCTTGGCGTGCCGACCGTCATCAAGACATTCGGGCACATGCGCGGCGGGATCGTGCTCGTCACGGGACCCACCGGATCCGGAAAAAGCACGACGCTGGCCGCCCTCATCGACTACATCAACTGCCATTTCTCGCGCCACATTGTGACCATCGAGGAGCCGATCGAATTCGTGCACCGCAACAAGATGTGCATCATCACCCAGCGCGAGGTGCCCGAACATGCCCCCACGTTCCCCATCGGCCTCAAGGCCGCCTTGCGCGAGGACGCGGACATCGTGCTCGTGGGCGAAATGCGCGACCTGGAGACGATCTCGCTCGCGCTGACCGCTGCGGAAACCGGCCTGCTCGTGTTCGGCACCCTGCACACGAACAACTCCCGGAAAACCGTCGACCGCATGATCGACGTGTTCCCGAGCGACCAGCAGGCCCAGGTCCGCACCATGCTTTCCGCCTCGCTGCGCGGGGTCGTCGCGCAGCTCCTGATGAAAAAACAGGACGGAAAAGGCCGTGTCGCGGTCAATGAAATCCTGGTCGTCAACAACGCGGTCTCAGCCATCATCCGCGAGGGGGCGACCCAGAAACTCCAGGACGTGATCGTCGCGGGAAAAGGCGAGGGCATGCAGTTCATGGACGACGCGATCATGGAGCAGCTCATGTCCGGTGCCGTGAACGCCCACGAAGCCTACATGAAATCCATCGACAAGCAGCGGTTCAAACCGTTCCTTCCTCCCGAGGAAGAGGGGCTCGTCAACGCGGCGGGCGTCCCGGACGATGTCGACCACCACGACCTGGGAAAAAAACCGATCGCTCTCCGGCCAAGGAATGCGACCCCGACCGCCAAAAAATAGGCCTCCGGGAGCCCCTGCGAGGGAAGCCGTGTTGCTGGTGGACATCAGCAACACCTTCGTCAAACTCGCCCTGGCGCAGGGGACGCGGGTCGGGCGGGTCCACCGGCTCCCGACCAAGTCCCTTCACTCGGACCAGATCCGCGCGATCACGGCGGGATACGGCTTGCGGGGCACCGTCGCCGCCTCGGTCGTCCCGGAAAAAAACCGCGAAGTGGATGCCGCCTGCGGTCCGGGGGTCTGCTGGGTCGGACCCGACACCGCGCTCGGCGTGGGCATCGACTACCCCTCGCCTCGCGGCATCGGACCCGACCGCCTGGCCAACGCGGCAGGCTGCAAGGCTCATTACGGGGTTCCCGCCATCGTCGTGGATTTCGGCACGGCGGTGACCTTCGACGTCCTCTCCGCGAGAGGCGACTACATCGGCGGCGTCATCGCCCCGGGACTCAACGCCATGACGGAATATCTGCACGACCGCACGGCCCTGCTCCCGCTCATCAGGCTGAGCGAACCGGTCTCGGCCGTCGGGCGCTCCACGCGCGACGCCATGATTTCCGGAGCTGTGTATGGCTATCGCGGCCTGGTTTCGGAAATCATCTTCCGCGTGAAACAGGAGGCGTTCCCGCAAAAACGCCCGAAGGTGATCGCCACCGGCGGCGATGCCGCCCTCATCGCGTCGGGATCATCGCTTTTCGATGCCGTGGACCCGCTCCTCACCCTCCGTGGGCTTCTCGTTGTGGCCAAGCTAAACCTCTGACGCTTGCGCCTCGCAAGGTCATCCTTTCTTCCCACTTGCCTTGACGTTTGAGAAAATAATGGTATGAAAGATGGTATGCAAACCATGACGCACCGCACGACCTTTGCGCTGGATGCAACCACGGCCCAACGTCTCAAGCGGCTTGCCGCCCACTGGCAGGTTTCTCAGGCCGAAGTCGTCCGTCGTTCCGTCGCGCAAGCGGAAAAACAAAACGAAACAGAGAAGCCAGATCCCGCCGCCATGCTGCGAGAGCTTTTTGCCACGGGCGGTGGGCTTGATCTGGAAAAGGGAAATGCCTATCTCGCTGAAGTGTATGAAGATCGGAAGCATTGGAGGGGCGAGTGATCTGCCTCGATACAAATTTTCTGATTGGCGGAGTGATAGAGGCCCGACAGGAATCGCGTCATATTCTCGCCTGGTTCCAAGCCGGAGAGACGTTTTGCACGCCAGCTCCCGCTTGGTATGAGTTTCTCTGCGGCCCGGTGTCGCCAGCTCAGATCAATACGATGCTGGCTTTTCTCACCAAGGGAATCATCCCGTTTGAAGGCTCGCAGGCAGTGATCGCCGCCCGGCTTTTCAATGCGGTGGCACGCTCGCGCCGCTTGCGGGTGGATGCCATGATCGCCGCCACCGCCATCAGCCAAAAAGCACGGCTCGCCACACTCAATACGGCAGATTTCAAGCTCTTTACCCCTCATGGGCTCGACTTGGCTGCCCCGCTCGAACCTTGATGGACAAAACCACCGCCCAACGTGTCGTCGCCAGCACCTTCAAGGCCGCCTTCGACCGGGGGCGCTTCCGCGATTTCCTCAACGAACTGTGCAACGGCTTTGACGAGTCGAAGAAGCAGACCATGCAGGTGCCGGATGCCTTCTTCGACCTGACCTCTGGCGAGATCGCACTGATTGAATCTGCGCTGGCATCGACGCGCAGCCTTGATGCGACCGGGGAGGATGAAGAAATCGCGATCGTCGAATCCTCTGCGAAATGAGTTTTCACCACACAGAACCGCGCAAGGAGGGCCGCCATGATCACACGACTTAACATCAACGGCTTCAAGAACCTGCAGGATGTGGATTTGTCTTTCAGCGAGTTCACCTGCATTGCGGGGCCGAACGGGAGCGGCAAGTCGAACCTCTTTGATGCCATCCAGTTTTTGAGCCTTGCGGCCTCGCGGACCATCCTTGAGGCGGCGCTGGCAATCCGGGGAGACGGCGGCAAGGCCTCGAACCCGGAGCACATTTTCTGCCATGGTGGCGAAAAGGGGAAACGCCAGATCGATTTTTATGTCGAGATGATCGTGCCGCCCGCCGCGCAGGATGATTTGAACCAGACGGCAAGGGCCACGTTCACATTTCTCACCTACGAGCTTTCCATTGTGGAGCGAGCCATGTCGGGAACGAACATGCCGCTGGAGATCGTGAAAGAACAGCTCGGCTACCATCCCTGGACCAAGGCCACCAAGCTCCTGCACTTCAAAAACTCCCCGGCCTGGCGTGCCAGCCTCAAGCAAAAGGGCGAAGGAGGAGGACGTCGGGATTATTTTATCTCCACCATCGAAGAGGACGGAGAGCGGGTCATCCGGCGCCATCAGGATGGCGGGAGTTCCGGCAAACCCTTCCCGGCCCTGGCGAAGAACCTTCCCCGCACCGTGCTCTCCACGGCCAACGCCTCGGAGTCGCCCACCGCGCTTTGCGCGAAGAGGGAAATGGAGTCCTGGCGATTTCTCGCCCTGGAGTCATCCAGTCTCCGGGCACCCGACAGCTACAACGAGCCGACTTCCATCGATGTGCATGGGCGTCACATGCCCGCAACGCTCCACCGCTTGATTGATTCCAAGACCGATGGCCGACAGGTTGCCGCCCGGCTCGCCGGACGGCTCACCGAATTGGTTGAGAACGTGAAAAGCATCCAGCTCGACGAGGACGCGGTGCGGGAAGCCTACTCGATTGTCGTAAACGACCATTCGGGCAATGCCATCCCGGCCCGAGGGCTTTCCGATGGCACCCTGCGATTCCTCGCTTTGGCCATTCTCGAAGAAGATCCGCTGCTGACCGGCGTCATTTGCCTCGAGGAGCCGGAGAACGGCATCCACCCGAAACGCATCCCCGCCATGATCGCCCTCCTGCGGGACATTGCCGTGGACCCGGTGGAAGCGTGTGGCGAAGACAACCCCCTGCGGCAGATCATCATCAACACCCACTCCCCGCTCGTGGTTTCGGAGGTGTCGGATGACAGTTTGATGATCGTGGTTGACCGGGCTCGGAGATACGAGGAAAGGCTCATCCAAGTGCCCACATTCATCGGCTTGCCAAAGACATGGAGACAGGAAGTCACGGGCGACGCGATCTCGCGCGGTTTGCTTCTGCCCTACCTGAACCCCATTCAGGCAAATTCCAAAGACCAGAGAAATTCCCGGCGGGTGGTGGATCGGGAGGATTTGCAGATGCTGCTCCCGAATCTTGAGAAAACCCCGGAATGAAGAAGTTTACCCTGCTGGCCGACGGAACATCCGACCGGGCACTTCTTTCTGTTCTGAGGTGGATGCTGTCCCAACATCACGGAAATATCGAGTGGATCGGACAGGCCGCAGAGGTGCAAAACCTGCCTCAAAAGCCGAAAGGACTCGCTGGTCGCATGCGCGCGGCGCTGGAACTTTTCCCCGCAGACGTTCTGTTTATTCACCGGGACGCGGAAAAGGAATCCCCTGACAAACGGCGGAACGAGATCGCATCGGCGTTTTCCGAAGTCAAAGTGACAGCGTCCCCCGTTCCAATTCCTGTGGTTCCGGTTCGGATGACCGAAGCATGGCTCCTGATTTCCGAGGCAGCCATTCGCGGCGCATCCGGCAATCCAAGCGGACGAATCGCGCTTCGGATGCCCTCCATCAGAAACTTGGAAGGGATCCCGGATCCCAAAGAGGTTTTGAAGGAACTTCTCATTGCAGCCAGCGAATGGAAGGGGAGAAGGCGGAAGAAATTCCACTTTCCCGAGCATCGCGCCCGAGTTCCTGATTTCATCGAAAATTGGAGCATGCTTCTGCAGGTTCCATCCGCAGCCAGAGTTTATGAAGATATCGCCGCGCTGGAATTTCCCGAAGAGACAAAAGCCGACAGTCAATGAGGCTTGCCGAGGGGGAGAAGTGAATCGGGGAATCACGCCTTCGACGCGGGGGGATCATTTCTGCCGCTGGAAAAACCGCGCGAATTTTCTCAGCCTCTGATGGATATTTTCCAAACGCGCCTGTAGGATAAACCCATGAACCGGCGCTCGCGCACTCTCGATCTCGGCTCTTCCAGCACCGGCATCAGGCCCTGGATTCTCCCCGCCCTGGTCCTGTCGCTGCTCCTGCACGCCCTCTTCTGGATGTGGTCGAACCACATGAAAATCAACCCGCTGAGCGGCGTGGACTACGACCCCAACCCGCCCCGCCGGTTCCAGCTTGCCAGCCCGGACCTCGACCCCCGGCTGCTCAACCCCGCGCCCGCCGAAACCAAGCGCGCCGCAGCCGCTCCGGTTGCCGTGAAGCTCCCCGACGAACAGGTCGCCCTGGGAAAATTTTCCGGCAACCAGCCGACTCTGCCCCCGGCACCGAAACTCGACAGATCGATCCTTTCCGAGAGCCCGCAGCTTTCCGCCCCGTCCCTCACCGGCTCGCTCCAATCCCTGCACTCGAAGGAGGCCGCATTCCCGGACGACAAATCCCCGGCCAGCGAGCTGCTCTCCGAAAAACCTTCCCTGAGCGAAAATCCCGCAGTCCAACTGCCGGGCCCCGGATTCGAGAAAGGCGTGAAATCCTCCGGGGGTGGCGCTCCCGGCCCGGAAAACGGGTTCAGCAACCTCGACGATCTGCTGGCCCAGACCGGCCCCCTCACCCCGGAGACCGCCCCGATCCTGATGCCCACCGACCTGCTCTTCGACTACGATTCTCCCGACCTCCGCATCGAAGCCCTCGCCAGCCTTCGGAAACTCGGCCTTCTCATCCAGCGAAACCCCGGTGCCCGCTTCGTCATCGAAGGCCACACCGATTCCTTCGGCTCCGACGAATACAATCTGGAACTCAGCCGCAAACGCGCCGATTCGGTCAAGGCCTGGCTCACCGGAGGCATGGGCCTCCCCGCCGACTCCATCCAGACGGTCGGCTACGGAAAATCCCGCCTCCTCTCCCCCGGGGATGGATCCATCGAACAGCAGCAGATCAACCGACGCGTCGAAATCGTGATCCGCGCACCGGAACCATGATTTCACCCCACGAGCAAAAACTTGAACAAACCGCGCGCGCCCTCTCGGAACGCACGAGCCGGAAACGGGATGATCCGACCACCATTTTCAAAGGCTTCCGGAAAGTGGAGGAGCAACGGCTCCGGATGTGGCACAACGCGGGCGGAGGAGGAAGGGAGATCACCCGGCAGCGATCCGACCTCGTCGACATCCTTTTCCGGGAACTCTTCGCGGGCGTGGTCGACTCGCTGGCTCCCAAAGGTCTCTCCGGCAGGCTCTGCGTCGCGGCCTTCGGGGGATATGGCCGACGGGAGCTCACGCCGTTCAGCGACGTCGACATCCTTTTTCTCCAGAGCGGCACCAAACAGGACAAAGCGGTCGAGGACATCATCCGGCAAACTCTCGTGGTCCTCTGGGATCTCGGGTTCAAGGTCGGGCACGCGACGCGCACGATCCCACAGGCCATCAGGAAAGCCAACGAGGACATGATCACGAAGACCTCGATGCTCGAGTCCAGGTTCCTGGCCGGCGAGCGCGAGATCTTCAACCTCTTCAAGGAGCGTTTCCAGGCGGATTGCGTCCGCGGGCGCGAAAAGGAATACATCGCCTGGCGGCTGACCAACCAGGCGGAGCTCCGGATCAAGCACGGCTCGAGCGTGTTCCTCCAGGAACCGAACGTCAAAAACGGGATCGGCGGCCTCCGCGATTACCAGAGCCTCCTCTGGATCGCCCATTTCAAACTCGGGATCATGACGACCGCCAAGCTGGTCGAGGCCAAAGTCCTGCGCGAAACCGAACGCCGCCTGCTCGAAAGCGGCTATGATTTTCTGCTGCGGACCCGCACCGAAATGCACTACCTGAACGCCCGGGCGGTGGACACCCTCACGCTCCAGCTCCAGGGCAAAGTCGCCGCCGCATTCAACTACCAACAGAAAACCATCCTCCGCAAAGTCGAGGCCTTCATGCGGGATTTTTACAGCCACACGCGGAACATCCACCTCCTCACCGAGGCGGCGCTCCAGAGGATGGAGGCGAGGCCGGTCAAGAAGCCGGTCGGCCTGCTCGGCATGTTCGGGGCGAAGGCGAAAACCGAAAAGTTCGACGGCTTTCTCGCCCGGCACGGGCGCATCGAGCCCGAGTCGCGCGAAATCTTTCACGAGGACCCCTATCGTATGATCCGCGCCTTCCACCACGCCCAGGTGCGCCAGCTCGAGTTCCATGCCGAGCTTTCCGACCTGGTCCGGCGCCGACTGCCCCTGGTGAACCGGACGTTCCAATACGCCCTGGCCGCGCGGGAAACATTCTTCGCGATCCTGTCGCGCAAGGGCGAGGTCGGACCCGTTCTCCGCCTCATGCACAACCTTGGGTTCCTGGGGCGCTACATGCCGGAATTCGGCGCGCTCGACTGCCTCGTCCAACACGAGTTCTACCACCGGTATACTGCGGACGAACACACCCTCGTCAGCATCGAAAAACTCGATGCCATGCTCTTCGAGGACTCCGAAAAACTGAGCGGCTACCGCAAGATCTTCCAGCAGGTCGAGGACCCCGCGATCCTCTATCTCGCCCTCCTTCTCCACGACACCGGCAAGGCCGCGAACGACCGCCACCACGAGGAAGCCAGCGCCCTCCTCGCGCACAAAGTCGCCCGGCGCCTCCAGCTGTCCCCGGATCGCCGCCGCATGCTCATCACCCTCGTCGACTCGCACTACGTCCTGTCCAAAATGTCCCAGTCGAGGAACCTCGAGGATCCCGCCACAATCGAGGAGTTCGCCCGCATCGTCCTCAACCGCCAAAACCTCGACGCCCTCATGCTCATCACCCTCGCCGACGGCATGGGCACCAGCGACCAGAACTGGTCGGACTGGAAGGAGGGCCTCGTCTGGTCGCTCTACCGCAAGACCTGCCAGTTTCTGGAAGGCGGACCGACGGCCGTCCTGCAACTCCTGCGCAACCGCGAGGAACAGCAACAGACGATCCTCCGCAAGCTCGGGCGCGATTTCACCGAAGAGGCCGAAGCCCATTTCCACTTCATGCCGGACCGGTATTTCCAAATGTTCGAACACGAGGAAATCGCCGCCCACCTCCGCCTCTTCCGCACGTTTTTTGAAAACCAGAGAAAGGACGACTCGCTGGCCCTGGCCCCCGTCTTCCACTGGCAATCCCGCCCGGACCAGAGCCACAGCGAAGTCTGGGTGTGCGGGTGGGA
This sequence comes from Terrimicrobiaceae bacterium, assembly GCA_041675465.1. Lineage (GTDB taxonomy): Bacteria > Verrucomicrobiota > Verrucomicrobiia > Chthoniobacterales > Terrimicrobiaceae > QYQL01. The sequence goes on from JBAYTU010000038.1 coordinate 29,837, forward strand.
CCGGCCCCGCCTGCTCGAGCGGATCGCCGGGGCCTTCCTCTCCGCGCAAATCAACATTCTCAGCGCGGACATCTTCACGCGGAGCGACAGCCTGGCCCTCGACATTTTCCGCGTCGCCAGCACCGGGCATGAACCGGTCACCGGCCAGAAGGACATCACCCGGGTGGAGACCCGGCTCGCCGACTCGCTGGCGGTCGAGGATTTTGACTTCACGCCGCTGATCAGCCGGGACACCCGCCTGCGCTCCTACAAGCTCTCGCAGGATTTCGATCTGCCCACCCGCATCACCATCGAGAACTCCTCGCACCCGATCTACACGCTGCTGGACATCCAGACTCCGGACCGCCTCGGCCTGCTCTACGACCTCCTGCGGGCGATGGGTTCGGCCGGGCTCATCATCGAGCTGTCGCGCATCACCACGGAAATGGACGTCGCGATGGATTCCTTTTACATCCACAGCAAGGACGGGCAGAAAATCAGCGACCCCGCCGCCATCAAACGCCTCCACCGGCTCCTCCAGCGCGCGGCCGTGAAAGCCGAGGGATGACCCCGCGATTCGGGGCCCTGTTCTTCCGGCAGGTCATCCGCCCGATGCTGCGGCATCCGCTTCTGCCCGCGCTGAACATCCTCGGCATCGCGCTCGGCGTGGCCGTGTTCCTGGCAATCCAGATCGCCAATCGCGGGGCACTGTCCAGTTTCCAAAACGCCGTGGGCCTCGTCGCGGGACGCGCCCATTTGGAAATCCGAGGGGACATCCCCGATTCCATCTGCCCCGCCGTCGCGTGCCTGCCGGGCGTCCGCTCGGCGACCCCGCTGGTTGAAGGCATCGTGACGTTGCCCGACCGTCCGGGCGAATATCTCCGCCTGCTGGGAATCGACCCGTTCACCGGAGACCGGCTCCGGGTTTTCGAACTGGGCACCCCGGACGGCACTTCGCTGGATTTGGAAGCCTGGCTGCGCGAGCCATCGGCCATTGCGGTTTCAAACGACCGCACCGCCCCTCTGCGCGTGCTCGCCGCCGGCAAATCCGTGGAACTCCAGCCCCGGTTTGTCATCCGGACCGATGACGCGCTGCTCGAGGCGGATGAGCGGCTCGCGGCCATGGACATCGGCTGGGCGCAGGAACTCCTCGGCCTGCAGAACCGTCTCACCTCGATCCAGATCGAGCTCGATGACCCGCTGCGCGCGGACGCCGTGATCCCGGAATTGCAAAAAATCGCCCCTCCGGACGCCACGGTGGCCCCGCCGGCGAGGCGCGGTGCCGAGACCGAGTCGATGCTGGCCGCCTTCCAGCTCAACCTCACCGCCCTGAGCCTCGTCTCGATGGTTGTCGGCGTGTTCCTGATTTACAACAGCCTGTCCGCGACGGTCGTCCGCCGCCGCGTCGAAATCGGCATCCTTCGGGCGAGTGGTGCGACCAGGGCGGAAATCTCGGCCCTGTTCCTCGGAGACGGGCTGTTGTGCGGGTTCCTCGGGTCGGCCGCCGGAACCCTCGTTGCCGCGCCCCTGGCCCACCTGCTCGCCGCCCCGGTGGGACAGACGGTGTCCTCCCTTTACGCGCTGGTCAGTGTCGGGAAACTCGCCATCACGCCAACGCAGACCGCGATGGCGTTCGCGGTCGGGATGGGGGCCTCGCTGATCGCGTCGTGGCATCCCGCGTCGGAAGCCGCGTCGTGCAACCCGGTCGACGTTCTCCACCCGGGATCGCCCGTGACCGCATTCCCCCTCCGGTCCGGGAAATGGCTTTTGCCGGGCCTCGTCCTGCTGCCGCTTGCCGCCCTCAGCGCGTGGTCCTCATTTCATGGCGGCACGAAATATCTCGGCTTCGCCTCGGTCGGGCTTTTGATCGCCGGTTTCTCGTCGCTTGTCCCGGCCGTGGTGACCGGCGTGTGCGGGATGATGAAATTCCGGAATTGGATGATGCGCCTGGGCGTCCAGCATCTCGTGCGCTCGCTCCACCGGAGCGCGGTCACCATCGCCGCGCTGGCGGTGGCCGCCGCCATGACGGTCAGCGTCTCGGTGATGATCCATTCGTTCCGGGGAAGCGTGGCCGCCTGGCTGGAAAAAACCCTGGTGGCCGATCTGTTCGTCGCGCCCGCCGCGAATGAAATCGCCGGCCTCCAGAGTTTCATCCCAGCAGATGCGCTCGAATGGGCCCGCCACAACCGCCTGGTGAAAACGGCGGGGACCTTCCGCGAAATCCATGTCCCCCTCGAGGGCCAAACAGCCGTCATGGGCGTCGTCGAGGGCGGGGCCCGCGGCAAAATGGTTTTCCTCTCGAAATCCGGCGATGCGGAAGCGCTCTTCCGCACGCCCGGCCATGTGGTCGTCTCGGAGAGCTTCGCGAACCGGCATGGAACCAAGCCGGGAGACGAGATCGCGATCACCTCCCCGCGGGGCCCGCTCCCGTTCCGCGTGGCCGGCGTCATCAGGGACTTCACCCGCGACTCCGGGCTCATCCTGATGGACCGCGTGAATTTTGACCGGGCATGGGACGACTCCCGCGTCCACTCGCTCTCCCTCAGGCTCCATGACCCCTCGCTCACCGCCTCCCTCGCCTCGGAATTCCGGGACCGGTTCGGGAAGATGGGCGAATACTCGATCTACACGAACGCCGACCTCCGGCACCGCATCATGGATATTTTCGACCAGACCTTCGCGGTCACTTCCGTCCTCCGGGCGATCGCGGTGTTTGTGGCGGTCGCCGGGGTGCTCCTCTCGCTGACCACGCTCGTCGTCGAACGGGAACGCGAAATCGGCGTGCTCCGCTCCCAGGGGGCCTCGCCCACCCAGATCATGGGCCTCGTCTTCACCGAGGCCGGGCTCGTTGGCCTCTTCGCCTCGCTCGTCGGCATTGCCTGCGGTGCCGCCATGTCCATGGTCCTCACCTGGGTCATCAACAAGGCCTTCTTCGGGTGGACGATCGAACTCCGCTACCCGCCCGACGTCCTCTTCGGAACCCCGCTCTGGATCATCCCCGCCGCCATCGCCGCCGCCTGGCTCCCCGCCCTCCGCTCCTCCCGCATCCCACCCGCCCAAGCCCTCCGGTTCGAGTGATCCGGAACAAGCCCGCGAAACGGGAGCGCGCGGCCAGCGATTCCGAAGGATAGAAATCTGCTGAACCTCTGAGCCGCTCAGAGAGAGGAAAAGCGGGCGTTTCCATCCTGAGAAAGAGGATCGGGCATTTTCGCATTTGCAGCATGCCGGAATCTTCCTCTTGACTCTGATACCTTTTCATATATCAGATAGCCCCACTTCGCGGACTGGAGGGTGTCCGGGGGCAGGGTTCTCCAGCGACACGTTCTTTACTTGGGGGAAATCAACGGTCGGCAGGAGGCTTCCTGGCAAAAGACCATCGATCTTTTCGCACGAGAGGGGGACCCCTCCC
>JBAYTU010000039.1:0-33037 GCA_041675465.1 Terrimicrobiaceae bacterium
TCCCATGGCACCCTTCTCTCATGACCCCGCTCCCAACTCTGTAGTGAAGACCTTTTGATCCCGATCCCCATTTTATGCGGCTTCGCCGCTTTTGCTACCCGCCAGTTGAGAAAGACGGGCTAAGCGAGCGGACGAAGGCGGGACTGATCGTAGCAGTGTCACTTTTCGGGAAAAGGTCAAGGCAGGGACAGCCGTTGGTTCAATTGGGCACAATCTGGAATGGTCGGCAGAGCCGCCTTGCGCTTAAATGAATGGACCCGTGTCGAAACAAATTCCAGCCCGGACGAAGAAGCGAAAAAAAACCGTTTCCCGGAAGCGTCGTCACCGGCTTTTGTGGGCGCTGCTGAAGCTCGGGCTGGTCACGTTCCTCCTCTGGGCCGTGGTGGGGCTCGCCTACTACGCCTGGGCGATGCGGTTCGACCTCCGGGCGATCCATGAGATGGACCAGCGGTCGGTCGTCTACGATTACCAGGGAAATTTTTACAGTCGGCTCGCGGGCGAGAACCGGATCGTCGTCCGGTTCGACAAGGTTTCGAACGATTTTGTCAACGCGCTGATCAGCCGCGAGGACACGAGATTCTACAGGCACCACGGGGTGGACCCGATCGGGGTGGCCCGCGCGGTGGTGCGGAACCTTTTTCTCGGCGGCTTCCGCGAGGGGGCCAGCACGATCACCCAGCAACTCGCCCGCAACAGCTTTCCGCTCGGAGGAAAAAACCTTCACCGCAAGCTGATCGAGGCCGCGCTCGCGTTCCGGATTGAAACCGAGCTGACGAAGGAAGACATCCTCGAAGCGTATATGAACAGGATCTATTTCGGGTCCGGCACCTACGGCATCGAGGCGGCCAGCCAGACCTACTTCGGCAAACCGGCTTCGCGGCTCGACCTCCAGGAGGCAGCCACGCTCGCGGGCCTGATCAGGAGCCCGAACCGCTATTCCCCGCTCAACAACCCGCAGGGGGCCGCGCGCGAAAGAAACGTCGTCCTGGGGAGAATGTGCGACATCGGGCTCATCACGATGGCCCAGCGGGATGAATCGCGCAGCGAGGAATTGGTCACCGCTTCGAAAGCGCGTGTTTCCCCGGAGGACAACTGGGCGATGGACGCCATTCTCCGCGATCTCGAGATGGTCCTCGAACCCGGCCAGATGGATGCCGGCGGATTGAAAATTTATTCCACCATCGACGGAGATCTCCAGAAATCCGCCGAGGAATCCGTCGCCCGCCGGCTCCGGGAGATCGAATCCCAGCCCGGTTACCCGCACCAGTCGGCCGGGGCATTTGCGGGCAAAGTCCTGGATGCTGAAAAGTCCGCTCCCTACCTGGAAGCGGCGGCGCTCGCGATGGACAACAAAACCGGTGGCATCCGGGCGATCGTGGGCGGGCGCGACTACGACCGGAGCAAATTCCACCGGGCGCTTTTCGGCCGCCGCCAGATCGGCTCCACGGTCAAGCCGTTCGTCTATGCGGTGGCATTCGCGAATGGGCTGAAACCCTCGGACCCGGTGGGGGACGGGAGGCTCGGCCCCGGGGAAATTCCCTCCCGCTACGGTGCCTACGATCCCGCGAATTCCGACGGGACGTATCTTGGGATCCGTCCGGCGGGGGACGGGCTCGTGTATTCGCGGAACACGATGACCGTGCGCATCGGATTGCATGCCGGGATCGACAAGATCGCGGAGGCCGTCGAGCGGGCCGGTCTTTGCAGGGAGCCCCCCCGCTACCCGTCCCTGTGCCTCGGCACCTTCGAGACGAATCTCAAAGACCTGACTGCGGCCTACACGGTCTTTGCGACCGGCGGATACAAGCTCCAGCCGTATCTGATCGACCGGGTCACCGATGCCGACGGCCACCTGCTCTACAAGGCGACCGGCGGGCGGCTCAAGGTCTTCGAGCCAGCACCCGCCAAAATGACGGCGGATCTGCTCGGCGAGGTGACGGACCGCGGGACCGCCGCCCGCGCCCACGATTTCGGTCTCCGCGGGACCGCTGCCGGGAAGACCGGAACCACCAACAACTTCGTCGATGCCTGGTTTCTCGGGTTTGACCCGCGCCTCACCTGCGGGGTCTGGGTCGGTTTCGACAAACCCCGCACCATCCGCCCCGGCGGATACGGTGCCACGCTCGCCCTCCCAATCTGGGTGGACATTATCCAAGCGGCAAAAAAACAAACCCGTTGAGATGTCATGCTCCGCCGTATGGGGCCTGCGCCCACGGCGACCGGGGCGGCCAGAAATTTCCCCGCCGCGCCGGGCGCGGCCTGGCCCGCGACGGTTCTCGCGGAGAACTGTCAGGGCGCGAGCCGCGAGATCGTCCAGCCCGCCCCGGACTTCGCGTAGAGCAGCCGGTCATGGAGCCGGTCGTGGCCTCCCTGCCAGAATTCCACGCTTTCGGGAACAACCCGGAACCCTCCCCAACCCTCGGGCTTCGGCACTTCGCCGTCGGCGAATTTGCGCTTCAGTCCCTCGAATTTTTCCAGGAGGATTTGCCGCGAGGAGATGACGGAACTTTGCTCTGAAACCCATGCCCCCAGCCTGCTGCCGAACGGGCGGCTCAGAAAATAGGCCAGCGATTCCGCAGCCGAGATTTTCTCCACAGCCCCGGCGATTTCGACCTGGCGGGCCAGCGCAACCCAGGGAAAAAGCAGCGAGGCCCGGGGATTCCCGGCGATCTGGCGGGCCTTCCGGCTCCCGTAGTTCGTAAAAAAAACAAAGCCCCGGTCATCGTAAGCCTTCAGCAAGACCGTCCGGCAGGAGACGTTCCCGGACTTGTCCGCCGTCCCGAGCGTCATCGCATTCGGCTCGGGAATCCCCGAGGCGCGCGCTTCCTCAAACCAGATCCGGAATTGCTTCACCGGGTCAGGATCCAAGTCGGACTCCGTGAGCGGCTCGCGATCGTAGTCGCTGCGCAAGTTGTAGATATCGGCCTCTTCGGGCATGACCGGAAAAAGTTACGAGGAAAACCGGCGGCGGGAAACAGGATTCTGCGGGGAACTGGGGAGGGGCAGTTCCGAATGGCGCTGGTTAAGCCGATTTGGGATGTGGGGCGGCCGTCCCGGCTGCCTTCCTGCCTGGGTAAAAGCAGGCGGGACGCCTGCTCCACATTCCTTGACCAGCACCATTCGGGTCAGTTCCCCATAAAGCGCTCAGAGTCCGGTCGGGTGGTCGATGAACTGCCACGGGAGCGCGAACTTGCTGGAAACCTCCTCCGCGAGCGCCCTGACCCCGAATGTCTCGGTGGCGTAGTGGCCGGCGTAAAAGAGGTTGATGCCGAGTTCCTCTGCGGCGGTGAAGGACCAGTGCGGGCCCTCGCCCGTGATGAAGGTGTCCACCCCTTCCTTCGCGGCCCTGGAGATCCCGCCGCCCGCCCCCCCCGTGACAACGCCGATTTTGCGCCCCACCACCGGGCCGCCCGGAGCCAGATGCACGGGACCGCCCACCGCTTTTTCGATGAGATCCCGCAGGACCTCCCGGTTGATCTCCGCGTCGAATTTCCAGCCGATCGGCTGGCCGAATTCCTGGAAAAACGGTTCGCCGTCCCTGAGTCCAAGCGCCCCGGCCAGCAGCGCGTTGTTGCCGAATTGCGGGTGGGCGTCCAGCGGGAGATGCGCGCTGTAAACGGCCATGTCGGCTTCGAGGACCAGGCGGGTTTTCCGGTAGGCCGCCCCGGTCAGCGGAGAGAGCCCGCCCCAGAAAAGCCCGTGGTGAACCAACAGGAAATCCACCCCCGCCGCCGCCGCATCGCCGATCACAGCCTCGCAGGCATCCACTGCGGCCCCGATCTTCGACAAGCTGCCCGAGTTCTGGACTTGGAGGCCGTTGAGGGCGTTCGGGTAGTCGCCGGTCCCCGTGACGCCCAGAAGTTCATCCAGGTATCCGACCACTTCGTTGAGGTGCATGCCCCTATTGCATCCAATCGTGCCTGTGATTTGAAGTTTTCTTTTTGGCGGGGCCGGAACGGTCCCGCTCTAAATGTCCAGGCCGAACGCATGCCGGAAGTCGGGGTTGGCCAGGACCTCCCGGGGCGATCCGACACAAACCACGCGGCGGTCGAGAAAGACGATGCGGTCGGAGACGGGAGCGATGCCGGCCAGATCGTGGGAAACCATGAGGATCGAGAGGTCGAACCGGTGGCGGAGATCCGAGACCGTGCGGTAAAAAAGTTCGCGTCCCGGCAGATCGATCCCGGAGACCGGTTCGTCGAGAAGCAGGAGATTCGGCACCGGGGTCAGGGACAGGGCAAGCAGCACGCGCTGGAGTTCTCCGCCGGAAAGTTTTCCCAGCGTGCGGTCCAAGAGCCCGCCCGCCTCGACGTTCTCCAGCGCGGCAAGCGCTGTCTTCCGGACCCCCCCCCGGCACCCGAGGGGAACCGGATACCGCGAAGTGGACGCGGCAAAAAGATCGCAAACGCTGAGGGGGGAAAAGCGGTCGAAATCCAGGTTTTGCGGAACGTAACCGATGGTCGGGGCATCCTCGCGTCCGGGCCCGAAGACGGGAAGGAAGTGGATGCTTCCCGAGTGTGAGACCTCGCCGAGCAAGGCGCGGAGCAGGGTGGATTTCCCCGCCCCGTTCGGCCCGACGACCGCGGTCAGCTCGCCGCAGTGAAGGTGCAGGGATACCTCCTCGATGACCGGGTGCCGGTCCAGCGTGACGCCGATCCTGTCGATGTGCGTGCAGCACCGCCCGCACCGGTGAGGGGCGATTCCTTTATGGTGGTCGGACGAAATCGGCAGTTCCATTCTTCTCGGGCTCCCCTCCGTAAACCTGCAATCCGCAGCCAGCCTTCTTTTTCATCCGCAGATTTTCACGGAGGGAGGGGCAGTTGCCACCCGTGACTTCTCATTCAGACAGCGCCTTGCGAAGCACGTCGAGATTTTTTCTCATGGTCGCGAGGTAGGAGTCGCGGGCGGCCGAGGGATCTCCCGGGCCCGAGACTGCGGGATCCAGAATGTTGACGGGCACCCCGGTCTCGCGTTCGATGACCTTGGCGCACTTGGCCGGGTATTGCGGCTCGGCAAAAAGGGCGCGAATATCGAGCTTCCTGACGGTCTCCACGGTGTCCGCCAGTTCCTTCGCGCCGGGTTCGGAGCCGGGCTCCCGCTCGATCACCCCCGCGATGTTCAATTTGAACTCGGCGGCAAAGTAGGGAAACGCCTCGTGGAATGTGATGATGTCGCGATTTTTCAATCCGTCCAGCGCCGCGTGCATTTCGTCCCGCAGGGTTTCCAGCTTCACGACGTAGGCGGCGGCATTTTTTTTGTATTGTTCCGCGCGCGCGGGATCGGCTTTGGCCAGCCCGGCGGCGATATTTTTCACCTGCCGGATGCCGGCGGAAATACTGACCCAGACATGCGGGTTGTCCCCGACGAGTTTGATGCCCTTGCTGGCATCCACCAGCTTGAGCGAGGGAGACTGTTTCAGGGCCTTGTCGATGAAGGTTTCCATGCCGACACCGTTCGCGACAAAGATGTCCGCCCCCGCAATCTTTTTCATGTCTCCCGGGGTGAGCTGGTAGTCGTGCAGGCAGCCCACGATCGGGGGGGTGAGGCAGACGACATCCACGCCGGGCACGTCGCCCGCCACGTTGAGGGCGCTCACATACATCGGGTAGAAGGAGGTGAGGATTTCGAGGGGCCTCGCATTTGCGCCGCAAATGCCGAGCAGGGAAAGCGCGGCGATGGCCGCCGCATGTTTCAAGCGTGTCGTCATGGTTTTGTTCCGGACGGAAGGCGTCCGATGCGCCCGCCGGTGACGGGCGCGGATCTCATAAATGAGAGGGAATTATCGCTTTCATGGTAATGAGAGTCAAGTATCAAAAATGAAAAGCAAAACGGCGCGGTGGGGGGGGCCGCGCCGCTTCGTGGGTTTTCCGGAAGGTGTCAGAATTTTCCGCCGTAAACCGCGTCGTCGCCGAGCTCTTCCTCGATGCGGAGGAGCTGGTTGTATTTGGCGACGCGGTCGGTGCGGCAGAGCGATCCGGTCTTGATCTGGCCGGCGTTCGTGGCGACCGCGATATCCGAGATCGTGGTGTCCTCGGTTTCGCCCGAACGGTGGCTGATGACCGCAGTGTATTTGTTTTCCCTGGCGAGCTCGATGGCGTCGAGCGTCTCGGTGAGCGAGCCGATCTGGTTGACCTTGACGAGGATCGAATTGGCCACGCCTTTGTCGATGCCCTTGCGGAGGAATTCGACGTTCGTGACGAAGAGGTCGTCGCCGACGAGCTGGACCTTGTCGCCCAGGGCGTCGGTGAGCTTCTTCCATCCCACCCAGTCGTTTTCGGCGCAGCCGTCCTCGATCGAGATGATCGGATACTTGGCGGCGAGCTTTTTGTAGTAATCGACGAGTTCGTCGTCCGTGCGTTTCGCGCCGTCGGATTTTTTGAAGATGTAGGATTTTTTGGTGGCGTCGTAGAATTCGCTCGAGGCGGCGTCGAGGGCGATGAAAACGTCCTTGCCGAATTTATATCCGGCGACCTTGACCGCGTTGGCGATGGTGTCGAGGGCGTCCTCGGCGGATTCGAAAGCCGGCGCAAACCCGCCCTCGTCGCCGATGGCCGTCGAGAGGCCGCGCTTCTTCAGCTCGCCTTTCAGCGCGTGGAAGATTTCCGTCCCGGCCCGCAGGGCTTCCGAGAAGGTCGGGAAATTTTTGGGGACGATCATGAATTCCTGGAAGTCGATCGGTGCGTCGCTGTGGGCACCGCCGTTAACGATGTTCATCATCGGGACGGGGAGGACTTTGGCATTCGGCCCGCCGAGGTATTTGTAGAGCGGGACACCGACCTGAGCGGCGGCGGCTTTGGCGGCGGCGAGCGAAACGGCGAGGATCGCGTTCGCGCCGATTTTCTTTTTGGTCGGGGTGCCGTCGACGGAGAGCATCGTTTTGTCGAGGCCGATCTGGTCGAGGGCGTCGAGGCCGACGACTGCGGGGGCGAGGAGCTTGCCGACGTTGGCGACCGCCTTGGTCACGCCCTTCCCGAGATAGATCGTTTTGACCCCGTCGCGGAGTTCGACGGCTTCGTGTTCCCCCGTGCTGGCTCCGCTCGGGACGGCGGCCCTGCCCAGGACTCCTCCGGCGAGCTCCACGTCGGCTTCGACGGTGGGATTCCCTCGGGAATCAAGGATTTGACGGGCGCGGATGGCGGTGATGGTGGTTGCTGACATGGTTTGGTTGGTTGGTTTTGAAAAGACGGGCGGCGGCCAGAATCGCCGGATGATATTCGCTGACAAGAAGAAATGCGGGCAAGCCTTGATCGGGGTCAATTGGGCACCGTCAATTGACGATGCGGACGGGAGTTCCGAGCGAGACGTTCTCGTAGTAAATCTTCGCCATTTTTTCCGGCATGCGGATGCAGCCGTGGCTGTCGGGGATGCCGGGGAGAAAGCCCTGGTGCATCCCGACCCCCCCGTTGCTGAGCCTCATGAAGAACGGCATGGGAGAGCCGGCAAAAACCCCGCCAGGAGGCGCGGGATCTTTTTTCACATCGATATTCCGCACGAGCACGGTGCCGTTCGCGTCCACGTAATCGCCGAAGAGATTCGACGCGTGGTGGAGCTCCTTGGCGAGGACCTTGTAATTTCCCACCGGGGTCACGCGCCCTTCGCGCCCGCTGGAGATCGCGGAAACGCCCACCAGCTTGGAGCCTTTGTAGAACGAGGCGGTTTGCTCGGAGAGATCGATGAGGACCGAAGGCTCCCCGGTGACTCCCTCGCCATCCCAGTAGGAGTTTCTCTCGGCGAGGGCCGAGGAGTTCGAGCGCGAGATGATCGAGCCGTCCTGGCCGAGGTATTTCGTGGCGGTGCTCGTGAGCCGGGTATCGTAGGAGGCGCAGCCCGCCAGCGAGGCAAGCCCGATGGCGAGAAGGGTGGAAGACAAACGGTTCATGGCTGGAAATGGAGGTCAATAAGCCCGTGAAGGTCCCTTCCGTCAAGCGTGGATCAGCGAAAAACGAGGCGGATGACTTCCCCGTTGTCGCTGGAGCTCACGCTGAGCTCGCGGATCCGCCCGGAATCCTTCCAGACTGCGGCGCGGTAGCTGTCGGTGTGGACTTCCTGGCGTCCGTCCCGGGCCGGGCAGGCACCTCGCCAGGCGGCGGCGAGAGCGGTCCAGAGGCTGAAGCGCACCGGGGAGCGGGAGGCATCCCCCGACCACCCGCCGCCGGCGAGAGGTCCCAGGGCGGAGAAATGCCCGTCCGTCATCGAGGTGATTTCGAGGAGCGGTTTCGGGAGATCTTTTGTGAGTCGGAGCACCATGTTTCCGCAGATGTCATTCGTGATGTCCGCGTCACCGGCGAGGCACCCGCTGCGGTGTTTCCAGAGAAAGGTTGCGCGGGAATTCTGGACGGGAGGGGTCCAGGCGACCGGGCCGGGAACCGAAGCGCAGGCGCCGAGGCAGAGGGTGAAGGCGAGGAGGAGTTTTTTCATGGGATGTCGGGTGGAAGTTTTTGACGCGGACGGATCGGAGTCATGTTTTGCGGGGGCAACGTCAAGCGCCGGTTTTTCCGCCCGTCTCCTGCCACCGGCGGGCACCTGGCGCATGGATGCCGATCTGGTCGAGGATCCGCCAGACGACGGTATCGGCGAGTTCGTCAAATGTTTTCGGCCTGCTGTAAAACGAGGGCATGGCGGGGAGGAGGATGGCACCGGCCTCGATGACCGCGAGGGCATTTTTCGCATGGATCAGGCTCCAGGGGGTTTCGCGGGGCACGAGGACGAGCTTGCGGCGTTCCTTCAAAAAGACATCGGCGGCCCGCAGGATGAGCGATTCGCTCGTGCCGACCGCAATCCGGCCCAGGGTGCCCATCGAGCACGGGCAGACCACCATTGCGTCAAAAAGCGCGGAGCCGCTGGCGAACGGCGCATTCATGCTTTTGTCCGAATGCTCGGTGGCATTCGGGGGGAGGCGCAACCCGCCGGTCTCTTCGTGGACGACCTGCTTCGCGTAAGGGGTGAGCACCAGGTGCAGCTCGTGTTCCGGTCCCGAGAGGTGGTCCAAAAGCCGCTGCAGATAAATGGTGCCACTGGCCCCGGTGGCGGCGATGACGATGCGCATTACAGGAGATCCCTTTGGTGGAGGGTTTCGCGGAGAAGCCGGGATTTTTCGCGCAGGGCGGCCGTCGAGGTATCGCACCAAAGCTTTGCCGGACGCACGACGAGGCCCGCCCTGTCGAGGGGGACAAGGCCGTGCTGCTGGCCGCTGACCCCGGTCCCCCGGATTTCGGATTTGCGCGGGCCCAGCATGGTGAGCACCTCGCGCACCGTGGCATCCGCTGCGGATACCCAGTCCCCGGGGTTCTGCTCCATGACTCCCGGCGGAAGGCCCGGCACAAAACCATAGGATTGGCGGGAGGAAGCCAGGACAGAGCCCGTTTCCCAATCCAGGGCGATTGCCCTGGTGCTTTGTGTCCCGCAGTCGATTCCGAGAAAAATCATGGGTGGCGAAGAAGAGCCGCCATCATAGCGTTTCCATGAAATCCGTCGATGGGGAGTTCGCACCATAAAAAATGCAGGCCGCCGCAACGAGTGTTACGACGGCCTGCTGTTCCCCCCAGAACGGTTGTGACAATAGGCAGGATCGCCAGATGAGCAAGAAGTTTTTTAATTTTTTTCCGGGGCTGTTTTTCCGCCCCCATTTTGATCCCCGGAAGCCCTCAATATTTGCCGTTCAGGGTGATGGGCGGGAAGTCATCCGTGCGGAACGGGGAAGCCGGGAGTCCCGCGCTGTTGTAGAGGTTGCAGGTCGGGTTGTCCGCCCAGGCGTAGCGGACGGCGACCGGTGCCGGCACCTTGTCCGACGAGACCACCACCGTGTTGCCCTGGATTTCGGCATCGGCCCAGGCCCACTTCCTGTCATCGCCGCAAATTGCGAAGCCCTCGAGCTGGCTGGCCGGGCTATTGCGGACGAGGGGGGCGGTTTCCTTCGCCTGCGATTTGACGTCGTAGGTCTGCGGCAATGGTTTGGCGACCAACCCGTCTTCCGCAAATTTGAAGCCGAGGATGGCTTTGCCGTTTTCGACCTTCATGGAATCGTAAACCGGGCCGGAATACGGGTTGGATTTTTTGTAATTCCCGGCCAGCGCGATGAGGGCGAGACGTTCGCCCACGTCCTTCTTGTTCCGGGGGTGGATGTCCCCCGACTCCCCGACATCGATCAGGACGGCCTGGCCGGTGTTCGGAAGTTTGAGGGTCATGGACTGTGCCTCGCGCAGCTCGGCCCACGCGCTTTCGCCCGGCTCGGGTTTCTTGGCCTGGTAATTTGCGAGCTGGCAGAAATAAAACGGGAAATTTCCCTGGTTCCACTGTTTGCGCCAGTCGGCGATCAGGAGAGGGAACGCCGTCCGGTATTTCTGGGCGCGGCCCGCGTTCGATTCGCCCTGATACCAGATGACCCCGCTGATGGCATACGGGAGGATCGGGCTGATCATGCCGTTGAAGAGGTAGCTGGCAGTGTTCTGCGGGCCGGGGGGATTGGCGGGAGGTTGAGGGGCGGCGGAGAGCGTCTTCGGGTCCAAAGCGGGGAACTCGTATTCCGCTTTGGCCAGCCAGTCGCCGGCGAGCGAGACCGGGCCGGCTTTGGGCTCCCCGGAAAATTTGGCCGCACCGGTCGGATCGTGGAAGCGAATTGCCAGGACGTTCCTCCCCTGTTTGACCTGGCTGGCCGGGATGTCATACGGCCCGTAACGCCGGATATTGCCGATCCCGGGAAAGTCCTGGAACGTGACCTGTTTGATGAGCTTCCCGTTCCAATAGACGCTCTCGTAGCCATCGATGGGCAGGCTGAGCGGGACATTGGTGACAGCAGGGACATCAACATCCTTGCGCACCCAGACAGCCCCGGCGGCGGGGAGCCCCTTCGCGGCGATGGTGCCGGGAGCTTTCACGGGAACCCAGTCTCCGGTGGAAATCCCCTCGCCGGCGAACGCTTCGGCGTTGGCGACCGGCTTGTCTTCGCGCCCGTTCTCCTTGAGCCAAGCGCCCAGGCCGTCAATAAACGCCTTCTTTTTTTCCGGGTATTCCTCCAGTGTCGCCCAGAGTTTTTCCCGGGTGGTCTTGAGGTCCGGGATGCTGTCGATGGCCTCGACGCTGGTCCAGGCCTCGGACGGGGTCCCGCCCCACGAGGTATGAACAAGGCCGACGGGAACCCTCAGATCGCCCTGCAGTTTCTTGGCGAAATAATATCCGACAGCGCTGAATCCCCCGGACGTCTCCCGAGAGGCCGCGACCCAACGGCCTTCGGTGTCATCCAAGGGCGTGTTCGAGGCGTTCTTCTTCACCAGAAACTGGCGGAGGAGGGGATTTGCGGGCTGCGCGATTTCCTTCTCCGCATCGAGGCTCCGCGAGAGCGTGAATTCCATGTTCGACTGCCCGGACGCGACCCAGACTTCGCCGACGACAACATCCGCCAGCGAGAGTTTGTTTTTGCCTTCGACCGCCATCTCGAACGGCCCGGCTGCCGAGTCCTTCAAATCCAGGGTGGCCATCCACTTCCCGTCGGCCTTCGCCGTGGCCTTCGCGGATTGCCCGTTCAGGCTCACCGTCACTTCCTCGCCCGGATCCGCCCTGCCCCAGATCGGGACTTTCGCGGATTTTTCCAGGACCATGTGGTCGGAAATAATGGCGGGAAGTTTGACATCCGCCCGCGCGGTGGCGGTTGAAATGGCGACAGCGGCAACGAGACGGAAGACGGAGGAAAAATTCATAAGGGAATCTGATACCAATCGGTCTCTGGAAAGTCCGGGGCAAGCCTATTTTCCGAGCCTGCCGGGGTGTCCGGCTCCCAGCCGCGTCGCCGCAAAGGCGGGGTGGAGAGCGACGGAAAGAACCTGAACGACCGCAACGAAAGGGAAAGCCGCCATAGTGGCGTGCGACAGCAGAAACATTCAGGCGTGATACTCCTGCAAGCTTCTCACCGCGTAGCCGGCCTGCTGGATGGCGCGGATGGCGGCAACGCTGGCACGCGCGCCGCGCAGGGTTGTCATGGTCGCCACGCGGGCCGCGACACTGGCGCTCCGGATGGCGACCTCGTCCCGGCGGGGTTGTCGCCCGCTCGGCGTGTTGAGGATAAAATGAATTTCGCCGTTCTTGATCAAATCCAGAACATTCGGGCGGCCCTCCTGGATTTTGAGCAAAGTTTTCACGGGAACGCCCGCTCCGGCGAGGAGCTTCGCCGTTCCGGAGGTGGCGTGGATTTTGAAGCCCAGATCCACAAACTCCCGCGCGACCTCGATCGCGGCCGGTTTGTCGGAGTCCTTCACGCTGATGAAGACGTTTCCTTTTGTCGGCAACGGCGGCTGCGCGGACATCTGGCTCTTCGCGTAGGCGATGCCGGGGTCGGGATCGATGCCCATGACCTCGCCGGTCGAGCGCATCTCCGGCCCGAGGATGATGTCGACGCCCGGAAATTTGATGAAGGGGAACACCGCTTCCTTGACCGAATAGTATGCGGGGATCTTTTCCTCCGTGAAGCCGAGTTCCGCAAGCGTGGATCCGGCCATGATCTTCGCGGCCAGCTTGGCGAGAGGAACCCCGATGGCTTTGCTCACAAACGGGACCGTGCGCGATGCGCGGGGATTGACCTCAAGGATATAGACGTCTTCATCCTTGATGGCGAACTGCACGTTCATGAGGCCGCGGACCTCGAGTTCCGCCGCCATGGAAATCGTGGCGCTTTTGATCGTCGCGAGCGTCCGGGGAGAGAGCGAGAGGCTGGGAATCACGCACGCGCTGTCGCCCGAGTGGATGCCCGCCTGCTCGATGTGCTCCATCACCCCGCCGATGACGCAGGTCCCGCCGTCGGCGATGCAGTCGACGTCGACCTCGGTGGCGTCCTCGAGAAAACGGTCCACCAGGACCGGGCGCTCGGGGCTGGCGGCGACCGCCGTGCGGATGTAGCGGCGCAAATCCGCTTCGTCGTGGACGATCTCCATCGCGCGTCCGCCGAGAACAAACGACGGGCGGACGAGAACGGGGTAGCCGATGCGAGCGGCGACCGCGACGGCCTCCTCCTCATTCGTGGCGGTCCCGCCCTGCGTCTGCCGAAGCCCCAGCTTGTCGAGCATGGCGGAGAAATGCTTGCGATCCTCGGCCATCTCGATGCTGCGGGGCTGGGTCCCGATGATGTTGCACCCGTTGGCCGCGAGCCCGGCGGCAAGATTCAGCGGGGTCTGCCCGCCGAACTGGACGATGACGGCATCGGCGTTTTCCCGCTCGTAGATATTGAGCACGTCCTCGAGCGTCAGCGGCTCGAAATAGAGTTTGTCGCTGGTGTCGTAGTCGGTCGAGACGGTCTCGGGGTTCGAGTTGACCATGATGGTTTCCCACCCGAGCTCCTTGAGGGCGAACGCGGCATGCACACAACAGTAGTCGAACTCGATCCCCTGCCCGATCCGGTTCGGCCCGCCGCCGAGGATCAGCACTTTCTTTTTATCGCTCTTCCTCGTCTCGTCTTCGTCGCCGTAGGTCGAATAATAATACGGCGTGAAGGCCTCGAACTCCGCCGCGCACGTGTCGACCAGCCGGTAGGTCGGGACGACGCCCGCCGCCTTCCTCAGCTTCCGGATCTCGGCTTCCGGGGTGCCGGTCAGGTGCCCGATCTGACGGTCGGAAAACCCGAATTTTTTTGCGCGGCGGAAATCGGGAGCGGACCAATTTTCGCGGATGCGGGCCTCCTCGAGGACGATCAGCCGGATGTGCTCGAGGAACCAGCGGTCGATTTTCGAGAGGTCGAAAACATCCTCCACCGTCAGCCCGGACTGGAAGGCATGGCGGATGAAAAAGATCCTGTCTGCCCCGGGGATCCGCAGTTTTTGTTTGATGGTCGCGAGGTCTGGCTCGGTGTCCTTGCCATCGGCCCCGAGCCCGAAGCGTCCGATCTCGAGCGAGCGCAGCGCCTTTTGCAGGGATTCCTTGAACGTCCTGCCGATGGCCATCGCCTCGCCGACACTTTTCATCTGGGTCGTCAACGTCGGATCGGCCTGAGGGAATTTTTCGAACGTGAACCGCGGCACCTTCGTGACGACATAATCGATCGAAGGCTCAAAGCACGCCGGGGTCTCCCGCGTGATGTCGTTTTTCAATTCGTCGAGCGTGTAGCCCACCGCCAGCTTCGCGGCGATTTTTGCAATGGGGAAGCCGGTGGCCTTCGAGGCCAGCGCGGAGCTGCGCGAGACGCGCGGGTTCATCTCGATGACCACCATGCGACCGTTGTCGGGATTCACGGCGAACTGGATGTTCGACCCGCCGGTTTCGACCCCGATCGCCCGGATCACCGCGAAACTGGCGTCGCGCATCGCCTGGTATTCCTTGTCCGTGAGCGTCTGGATCGGGGCGACGGTGATCGAGTCGCCGGTGTGGATCCCCATCGGGTCCAGGTTTTCAATCGAGCAGATGACGACGCAATTGTCCGCCCGGTCGCGCATCACCTCCATCTCGAATTCCTTCCATCCGAGAAGGGATTCCTCGATCAGCACCTCTGTGACCGGCGAGAGGTCGAGCCCCCGCCGCACGATTTCCTCCAATTCCTCGCGGTTGTAGGCGATGCCACCGCCCGCCCCCCCCAGCGTGAATGCCGGGCGCACGATGAGCGGGAAGGTCCCGATTTCCTGGGCCACCGCAGCCGCTTCATCGAGCGTGTGGGCCACTCCCGAGTGCGCGCAATCCAGCCCGATCTCGATCATGATGTTTTTGAAAATCAGGCGGTCCTCGCCGCGCCGGATCGCCTCCGCGTTCGCCCCGATGAGGCGCGCCCCGTGCCGTTCCAGCGCCCCGTTCCCGACCAGCGACATGGCCGCGTTCAATGCCGTTTGCCCGCCTAGCGTGGGGAGCACGGCGTCCGGTTTCTCCCTCTCCAAAATCTTCTCGATGACCTCGGGGGTGATCGGCTCGATATACGTCCGTTGCGCGAATTCCGGGTCGGTCATGATCGTGGCCGGGTTCGAGTTGACCAGAACCACCTCGTAGCCTTCCTCCGCCAGGGCCTTGCAGGCCTGGACGCCGGAGTAGTCGAACTCACAGCCCTGTCCGATAACGATCGGGCCGGAGCCTATGAGGAGGATTTTTTTGATGGAAGTATCCTTGGGCATGATGCGGCGGGCAGACTACGCCAACCCGGTCCCCAAGGGCAACGAAATGCGTGAAAAGAAGAAGGGGCGGCCCGACGGATCCCGTCAAGCCGCCCCTGCAATGGACCGGGACTCCGCTATTCGCCGATTTCGAGGCCCATCTGGCGGGCGGTGCCGCAGAGGGTGCGGAACGCGGCTTCCTCGTCGCGGGCGTTCATGTCCTTGAATTTGATTTTGACGATGTCCATCACCTGTTTCCTGGTGAGCTTGCCGACTTTCGTCTTGTTCGGCTCTTTGGAGCCGGAAGCCAGGCCGGCCGCCTTTTTCAGGAGGACGGCGGCGGGCGGGGATTTGGTGATGAAAGTGAAGGTCTTGTCCTTGTAGACCGTGATGACCACCGGGAGGATGTCACCGGCCTGCTTCTGTGTCGCCGCATTGAATTCCTTGCAGAAGGCCATGATGTTCACGCCCTGCTGGCCGAGGGCCGGGCCGACCGGAGGGGCCGGATTTGCCTGCCCTGCGGGAATCTGCAACTTGATTTGTCCAACAATTTCTTTCGCCATAAGAGAGATCCGCTGGTTGAGCGGAAAAGGGGGCAAGGAAATCACCGGCGACAACCGGAATCAAGAAGAATTTCCATGCGCCCGATGATTTCGTCCGTGTGGTGCGAGGTGAGGGCCATCGTTCATGGGAATATTCGCGGACGGTCAAATGCGGAATTTGGGGTCAGGAAAGCAGCTTCCGTGCCCTGTCAGACCCCGCCGAACCTGCGGCTCC
Source organism: Terrimicrobiaceae bacterium (assembly GCA_041675465.1). Lineage (GTDB taxonomy): Bacteria > Verrucomicrobiota > Verrucomicrobiia > Chthoniobacterales > Terrimicrobiaceae > QYQL01. The sequence continues at coordinate 15,831 of JBAYTU010000039.1, forward strand.
GGGTTTTATAGTCTTCGAGTGCTTCCAGGAAATCGGTTTTGCCGAAGTCGGGCCACAGTTTTTTCGTGACGTGGATCTCCGTGTAGCTCAACTGCCAGAGGAGGAAATTCGAGATCCTCATTTCTCCGGATGTCCGGATGAGCAGGTCGGGGTCGGGAATTCCCTCCGTGTAGAGCCTCGAGGAAACCAGCTCCGGCGTGACGTCATCCGGAGCCAGTGCGCCTGCGATGGCGTCCCTCACGATCGATTTCACGGCGTCGAGGATTTCGGTCCGCCCGCTGTAGCTGAGCGCGAGGATCACGTGGAGCCGGGAGTTGCGGGCGGTGGCTTCGGCGACCTCGTCCAGCTTTTTCCGGCACGGCGGGGGCAGGTCGTCAAGCCGCCCGATGGCCCGCAGCCGCACCCCCTCGCGCAGCATCTCATCCTTCTTCTCGTTGAGAAAACGCTCGAGGAGGAGCATGAGGCCGTTGACCTCGATCTGCGGGCGTTTCCAGTTTTCTGAGGAAAACGCGTAGAGGGTCAGGAATTCCACGCCGGTTTCCATGCAGGCCTCGACGCATTGCCGGATCGATTTCGACCCCTGCTCGTGCCCGGCCAGCCGCGGGAGCCCGCGTTGCTGCGCCCACCGACCGTTGCCGTCCATGATCACCGCGACATGACGGGGAACCGTTTTCACGCGGGTCAAAGCCGGATCGTCTGCCCGCGGGCAGGCCCGATGCTGACGAGGGCGAGTCTGGCCCCGGTGATCTCGGCCAGTTTGCCGACATACTCGCGGGCGCGTGGGGGGAGGTCGGAAAACTTCCTGGCCTTGTCGGTCGGCTTGTTCCAGCCGGGGAGATCGATATACACCGGCGCGCAGCGCGCGAGGGCTGCGGGGTCGGTCGGCGGAAATTCGAGTTTTTTTCCGTCCAGCCGGTAGGCGACGCAAACGCGGATCGAAGGGACCGCGTCGAGGCCGTCGAGATTGGTGATCGCGATTTCATCGATGCCGTTGACCATGCCCGCATATCGCGTGGCCACGGCATCGAACCACCCGCACCTGCGCGGCCGTCCGGTCGTCGCCCCGAACTCCCGGCCCATCGCGTGCAGGGTGTCCGTGATCCCCTTGTCTTCGGTCGGGAACGGCCCCTCCCCCACGCGGGTCGTGTAGGCTTTCATCACGCCGAGGACCCGGTCGATGCGATGCGGGGGGACCCCGCTCCCCGTGCAGGCTCCGCCAGCCGTCGTATTCGAGCTGGTCACGTAGGGATATGTCCCGTGGTCGATGTCCAAAAAGGTCCCCTGGGCTCCCTCGAAAAGAAGCCGCTTCCCGCTTTTCAGCGCCTTGTGCAGATACACGACGGTATTCGTGACAAACGGGCGGAGCACCCCGGCTGCCGCCAGGTAATCTTTGAGGATCGCCTTCCCGTCCAATGCCGGGGCCCCGAGGCTTTTCAGCAGGACATTGTTTTCCCGGACTCTCGCCGCCAGTTTCTTCGAAAGGACTTCCGGGTCCACCAGGTCGCACATCCTGAGCCCGACGCGGGCGACCTTGTCGCCGTAGGCGGGGCCGATCCCCCTCTTGGTGGTGCCGATTTTCGCCTTGCCTTTCAGGGCCTCGCGCTGTCCGTCCAGCGCCTGGTGATACGGGAGCACCAGGTGGGCTGCGTCGCTGATGAGGAGGTTTTTTCCAACCGTGACCCCCCTCTCGCGAAGACCGTCGATTTCGCCGACGAGCGAAACCGGGTCAATCACGACCCCGTTCCCGATCACGCAGACCTTGGATTTTCTCAAAATGCCGGAGGGAACCAGGTGCAGGACATACTTTTCCCCGCCGATCACGATCGTGTGCCCGGCATTGTTCCCGCCCTGGCTGCGGACGACGATGTCCGCCTCGTCGGTCAGAAAATCGATGATCTTCCCTTTTCCTTCGTCGCCCCACTGGGCACCAGTCAAAATCGTGTTCGGCATATCGGGGTCGGGCAAAAACGCGAGTCTCTTTCCGCGTCTTCCTGCTGACAAGAGAAATTGCCGTGGCAGAAACTATTTTCCCTTCTTGCCATCCCCGCCCGGTCCGCGCGAATGATGGGGGTGTGTTCCAGGTCATCTTCAACAAGATCAGCGCTGCGGAAATGGCCGCCCTTCCGAAGGATCTCCAGCTCGAGCTCCTCTCGGAATTCCATTTTATGCCGGAAGATCTCGACTCGCTCGACAAGGAGCGGTTCGGGCACGTGACGCGCGAGGGGCGCACGCTCCACCGCTGCCGCGCCAAGGACTACCGGATCTACTTCGAGCGGCATCCCGAGGGGTTGCTCATCCACAGGGTGCTCCACAAAAACACGATCCGGGATTTTTTGTTCCGCTCGAGCCTGCCGCTCGACGACGAGGATGGCGGGCTGGCGGGAACCAAGGATTTTTGGACGCTGATCCACGAGGCGGAAGAGTCGAGGAGATGAGCTGGTTCACCGACGAGAAGCTGAGGCTGGAGTCGTTCCCGGTCGCGCGGGAGCGGATCTTTCTCGCCCACGCGGGAGTCACGGTCCTGCCGCGCTGCGCGGCCGATGCCATGCGGGACCATGTCGAGGCGAGCTGCGCGCACCACCAGGAGTTCGGCGAAGTCCTGCGGGATGTGGCACGGGCGCGCGGGGTCTGCGCCAAGGCGATCGGCGCCCACGCCGACGAAATCGCGTTGCTGGGACCGACCTCGCTGGGGTTGAGCCTTTTTGCAAACGGCCTGGATTGGAAGCCCGGCGACGAGCTCGTCTGCTACGGCGACGACTACCCGTCCAACGTCTATCCCTGGACCGCCCTCGCGTCGCGCGGCGTGGTGGCCCGGTTTCTGCGGCCCGAGTTTCCCGGACGGATCACGCCCGGGGTGGTGGAGGCGGCCCTGACGGAAAAAACCAAGCTGGTGGCGCTCGCGTCGGCGCACTTCCTGAGCGGCTGGCGCATCGATGTGGATGCGATCGGCCGTCTCCTCCGCCAGCGGGGGATCCTGTTTTCGGTGGATGCGATCCAGACGGTCGGGTCGGGTCCGCTCAGCGTCGAACACGTCGATTTTCTCAGCGCGGATGCGCACAAGTGGATGCTCGGGCCGCTCGCCATCGGGATCGTCTACGTGGCCCGGCGGAATTTCGAGATCTGCCGTCCGACCCTGCTCGGGGCATGGAACGTCCGCTCGCCGGAGTTTGTGGCGCAGGAGAACATCGTATTTGAAGAGACGGCAAGACGCTACGAGCCGGGGGTTTTGAACATCACGGGAATCTACGGGATGAAGGCCTCGCTGGAGATGCTCCTGGCTGCGGGCCTGGGGAATGTCCGGAGCTCGATTCTCCAGGTGCGGGATGCGTTGCAGGGCCGGCTGCGGGAGATGGGGTTTGACTTTCTCTCGCCCGACGAAACCGAGCCGCTGCGCTCCGGCATCCTGACCTGTCGGCACCCCGCGAAAGAATCCGCCCTTCTTTTTTCCAGGCTCGAGGAAGCCGGGATCGTCGCCTCCCTGCGCTCGCTCCGCGACGGCTCCCGCTGGATCCGCTTCAGCCCCCACTACTACAATTCCCTCGGGGAAATGGACCGTGTCGCCGGAGTTTTGCGTGCCGCGCTCACCTGATCCGGAGGAAAAAAACCGGCGTGCCGGACGGTCCCTCCGCCAAGAGTCGCCCCCCTGCGCGCCCGGCCCCAATTTTCCCCTGTGTATCGCCGCAGGCATGTGGTAATGGTCGCACCCATTCCAGCCAAGTGAACGTTTCCGATTTGCGCGAGATCCTGCAATATGTGCCCCGGTTCCGGGAGCGCACGTTCGTGGTCGCCGTGGACGGCGAGGTCGTGGCCTCGGAAAATTTTTCGAACGTGCTGCTCGACCTGGCGGTGTTGAGGTCGCTGAGCATCAAGGTGGTTCTCGTGCACGGGGCGAGCCACCAGATCCAGCGGCTCGCGGCGGAGCGGAACCTGGCGATTTCGAATTCCGACGGCATCGGTGTCACCGACCCGGCCACCCTGCAGCTCAGCATCGACGCGGCCATCCGGCTCACGAACGAGATCATGGAGGGGCTTTCGTCGGTGGACCTGCGGGCCGCGTATCTCAACGCGCTCATCGCGCATCCGGCGGGGATTCTCGGCGGGATCGACCAGCAATACACGGGCAAGGTCGAGCGCGTCGACGTCAAGGCGTTCAAGCTCCTGCTGGACGAGGGGATCATCCCGATTGTCCCGCCGCTCGGATTCGACGGGGAGGGAAGGACCTACCGGGTCAACTCCGACAGCATCGCCCTCGAGGTCGCCGAGGAGCTCTCCGCCGCAAAAATCCTTTACCTCACGCCGAGCAGCGTCTTCGCCGCGCCAACGGACCTCCCGCGCCAGCTCTCGGTGTCCGAAACCCAGGATCTCCTGAAAAAACGGCGGGCCGAATTTCCTCCCGGGCTGGTTTCGAAACTCGAATATGCGGCCAGGGCCTGCATGCAGGGGGTGCCGCGGGTGCACGTGCTCGACGGAGGGGTCAACGAGGCCCTGCTCAACGAGGTCTTCAGCCACGACGGCATCGGGACGATGATCTATTCGAACGAATACCAGCAGATCCGGCGCATCTTCAAAAAAGACGTGCGCGCCGTCATGTCGCTGATCCGGCAGTCGGTGCACAACGAAGAGCTCGTGAGGCGGACGCGCTCCGAGATCCTCGACCACCTCGAGGATTACTGGTTGCTCGAGATCGACCGTTCGCCGATCGCCTGCGTGGCCCTGCACCTGTATCCCGCGGATTCCTCCGGCGAGCTCGCGTGCCTCCACGTGAGCAAGGCGCACGAGAACCAGGGGCACGGGAAAAAGCTCATGGCGTTCGTCGAAAATCTCGCCAGGGAAAAAGGCGTGAAGAGCCTCTTCGCGCTCTCCACGCAGGCCTACAGCTACCTGCAGCAGAAGGGCGGCTACGAACCGGCCCAACCTGCGGAGCTGCCGGCGGAACGGCGGGGAAAATACGAGGCCAGCGGCCGGAATTCGAAGGTTCTCCTGAAGGTGCTCCGCCCCTGATATGCACCCCGCGCAGACTTGGTTCAACCTGGGTGTGGACGGGGCGGTCATCCTGGTTTATTTTGTCGGGATCGTCGGTATCGGGCTCTGCGCGGCGCGGAAGAACACGACGCTCCAGGACTTCGCCCTTGGCGGCCACTCGATCCCGTGGTGGGCGGTGCTGGCGTCGATCATCGCGGCCGAGACCAGCGCGGTCACCTTCCTCGGGGCTCCGGCCGAGGGGTTCAAGACCAGGAGCTACGCCTATGCCCAACTCGCCGTCGGCACGATTCTCGCCCGCATCATCATCGCCTGGCTCTTCATCGCCCCCTACTACCGCTACAAGGTCGAGAGCATCTACCAGTTCCTGGCCCTCCGGTTCGGCGAGCGCACGAAGAACATGGCCAGCGGGATATTTCTGGCAACGCGTGTCCTGGGCATCGGGGTGCGGCTTTACCTCGGCGGCGTGATCCTGGTCGTCGTCTACCGGTATTTGTTTCCCGGTTCGGAGATCACGATCTGGACGTATTTCTGGGGGATCGTTTTCGTCACGCTCATCACGACGCTTTACACAGCGGTCGGCGGGATCAAGGCGGTCGTCTGGACCGATCTCATCCAGGCCTGCCTGATGGTCGGGGCGATCCTGTTTTCGATCGTCGCCGTCCTCCACGACATCCCCGGCGGGATGCAAACCGTGCATGAACACCTCTCCGGCCAGAACCTGTCCATGTTCCAGACCGGCTGGGATGCCACCAAACCGTTCGGGGAGGCCCTGGCCGGGATGCTGCAAACCGAATATACGATCTTCGCCGCGATCATCGGCATCACGTTTTTCACCATGGCCACGCACGGGACCGACCAGGACATGGTGCAGCGCATGCTCACGGCCGAGAACACCGCCAAGTCCCGGCTTTCGCTCGTCCTGAGCGGGTTCGCGGACATCCCGATCGTGCTCTCGTTCCTGACGGTCGGCCTGCTGCTGTGGGTGCGCTACCAGGTCCATCCGGACCCCTCGCTGCCGACGGAGGACAACGAGATTTTCGCGCACTACATCGTCAACGAGATGCCGGTCGGGATCCGGGGGCTCATCATCGCGGGGGTGTTCGCGACGATGATGGGGTCCACCTCCGCCGCGCTCAACGCGCTGGCCACCTCGTTCATCAAGGATTTTTACCAGCCGTATATCCGCCCGTCCGCCGACGACCGGCAGGCCGTGAGCGCCGCGCGGTGGGCGACATCGGTCTTCGGGATTCTCATGGTCCTCGTGGCGACGGTGGCGGCCTACACGGTGCTTCACACCAACGTCACGATCATCCCGCTGGCGCTGGGAATCCTCGGCTACACCTACGGGTCGCTGCTGGGGGTGTTCCTCCTCGGCGTGCTGACACGCTCGCGCGGGAACGACCGGGCCAATGTCTTCGCCATGATCATCGGGGTTCTGGCCGTCCTCGTGCTCTGCAAAATCTCCGTCCCGCTCTGGGAAACCGGCGGCGGCGCCGGCGACGCGGTGAAACACGCTTTCCGATTCGGGATCCTCCTGCCCCCGTGGTGGCCGGCGATTGCGTGGCCGTATTTCGTTTTCATCGGCAGCGCGGTGACGTTCCTGCTCGGCATCCTGTTCCCCACCGGGGCCGGAACCCGCATCGGCGCAGACCGGGAAAACCCCGCTGGAGCTTGATCGGAGGGCCGCGTGTTCGCGGTCAAGATAAAACCGTTTTTCCGAGGATATTTATCACCCGGAATCCGGCGTTTTTTCTTGAGCCGCAGCAGTGGAGTTTTATCGTTTCACCCCCAAGCGATAACAAGGGATTGCTGGCCGTGAATTTTTTGAACATCTCCCCCCGGAATTTGAGAGCGGCAGCGCCGCCGGTGCGCCGCCGACTGCGCGCCGCGCGACCCTTCCCGTGTCGGCCGGGGGCGCAAACTTTTTTGGCGGCGTCCAATTGTTTTGAAGGGAGCGACTTAAATGCCACGGGCTGCCGGGGGAAAAAATCGGCCCTTCCCGTGACGCGAAAATCCTGCAAGTCTCAATCCCCTCTTGGGAGGGCTTTGAACAACGGTGTCCGTCGGGGGAAGAACAAAACAAGGTAGAAGTCATGATCACAGAGACGAGAGATATTTGGTCGGAAGTTTCCACGAGGATCCGCGAACGCGTGAGCGCGGACGGTTACGAGAGATGGTTTTCCGGGGTCACGGCCTCCTCGCTTGACGGGGACTCGATCACACTTTGCGTGCCGAATCCGATCCACCAGTTTTTCATCGAGAGCAACTATCTTCCGATCCTGGAAGAGTCGGTCCGCGAGGTGGCTCCCTCGGTGAAAGCCGTGCATTTTTCGACCGTATCACCGGAAAACGATCTGCCCGTGCGCCCGGCCCCGGCCCAGCGGGCCCAGAAAGAGAAGGCCGTGCCCGCGAACCCGACCGGGATGAACACGCGCAACACGTTTGACTCGTTCGTGGTCGGCTCGAACAACCAATTTGCGCATTCCGCCGCGATGGCCGTGGCCAAGGCTCCGTCGAGAACCTACAACCCGCTGTTCATCTACGGCGGCAGCGGGCTGGGGAAAACCCACCTCCTCCAGGCGATCGGCCACCATGTGATCGCCACGAGCAAAACCTCGAAGGTCGTCTACCTCTCGAGCGAGCAGTTCACCAACGAGTTCATCGACGCGATCCAGCACGGGACGCTGGTGAAGTTCCGGAGAAAATACCGCAATGCGGATGTCCTCATGATCGACGACATCCAGTTCCTGGCCGGCAAGGAACGCTCGCAGGAGGAGTTTTTCCACACGTTCAACGCGCTGCACGACGGGCACAAGCAGGTCGTCCTCTCGAGCGACCGGCCCGCGAGCGAAATCGACAAGCTCGAACAGCGGCTGGTTTCGCGGTTCGAGTGGGGCATGACCGCCGAGATCCAGCCCCCGGATTCCGAGACGCGCATCGCGATTCTCCGGAGCAAGGCCGCCGGGCTGAACATCCATCTCGACCCTTGGGTGATCGATTTTCTCGCGGACAAGATCCGCAACAACGTCCGGCGCCTCGAGGGGGCGCTGATGCGGGTGGCCTCCTACAAGTCGCTGAGCGACCGCCCGATCACCCGCGAGGTCATCGAAAACCTGCTCCGCGACATTTTCCAGGAACAGGCCCGCAAGGCCGTGACCATCGACCAGATCCAGCGCAGGGTGGCCGAGCACTTCGACGTCCGGCTCGCCGACATGACCAGCAAACGGCGTCCCGCAAACATCGCGTTCCCGCGCCAGGTCGCCATGTATCTGTCCCGCGAGCTGACAAAGTCCTCCCTCAGCGATATCGGCGACGCCTTTGGCGGCAAAGACCACGGCACCGTCATCCACGCCTGCAAGCTCGTGAAACGGCGCATCGAGGAGGACGAAAAGACCCGCAGCGCAGTCTGTCTCCTCGACACCCAGCTGCAGCGCTGAAAAGGTCAGGCGGTCTCCTGCCGGGCCGGTAGGAGCCGGGCAAGAGCCGCAGCAAGATCCATCTTTTTGAATGGCTTGGTGAGGAACTCCCCCATGCCGGCGGCGAGGCAGCGCTCCCTGTCACCGGGCATGACGTTCGCCGTGAGCGCGATGATCGGCACATGGGTTCCCGACCGCCCCTCGATTTCCCGGATCCTTTTTGCCGCCGCCAACCCGTCCATCACGGGCATGCGGATGTCCATGAGGATGGCGGAATATTTTCCCGGTTCGAACGCATCGACCGCTTCCTGCCCGTTCGCCGCAAACGCCGCGCGATACCCGATGGCTCCCAACATTTTTCCGGCAAGGAGGCTGTTGGCGGAGTCATCCTCCACGACGAGCACGAGGCCGCCGCCCGAGGGCCTGGAATTGCCGTGCGGGCCGCTTTTCCCGGAAACGGGGCTCCCGCCGTCCGCAAGCGGAGGCGGGGACGTATCGACCGGCAACCTGAACGTGAATGTGCTGCCCTCCCCGGGAGTCGACACCACGGAAATCGCGCCTTTCATCGCCTCGGCCAGGCGCTGCGAGATCGCGAGGCCGAGTCCGGCACCATCGAACTGGCGGCGAAGGGTCGAGTCGGCCTGCGTGAACGGCTTGAAAAGGAAGTTCAGCATGTCCGGACGAATCCCGATCCCGGTATCCCGGACGGAAAAATCCAAAAATGTTCTTCCTCCGGAAACAGCGGGCGCAACGCGGAGGACAACGGACCCGCAGCTTGTGAATTTCACGGCATTCCCGAGAAGGTTGATGAGAATCTGCCGGATCCGGCGCTCGTCCCCCGTGATCTGTTCCGGCACGCCGACGGACACCTCGCAGCGAAACACCAGGCCCTTTTGGGAGGCCGCCTTGCGGATCGGGAGGCTGGAGGAATCGAGAAGCGGACCCAACGCAACAGCTGCGGATTCCAGCGGGAGAGCGCCCCTTTCGATGCTGGAGAAATCGAGGATGTCGTTGACGAGGCCCAGAAGATGATTGCCGCAGTCGCTGATGGTTTGCAGGTTCTCGCTCTGCTCGCCGTCGAGCGGGGAACAGGCGAGAAGCTCCGAAAAACCGAGAATCCCGTTGAGCGGGGTGCGCAGCTCGTGGCTCATCACGGCGAGGAATTCGCTCTTCGCGAGGGCGGCGGACTCGGCGCTGAGGAGCGCCTCGTTGAGCTTCTCCTCCATGACCTTCCGATCGGTGATGTCGATGCCGATGCCGAGAAGGAACGGGCTGCCGTCAACCACCATTTTCCGTCCGGTCAACACCAGCCACCTGTATGCCGGCCCCCCCTTCACCAGAACCCGCGCTTCCGCAGTCGCCTGCACGCCGCTTTCCAGCACGCCCGCAATTTTTGAGCCGATGAGCGCGCGGTCGTCCGGATGGACGATGTCGACCGCATGCGAATTCGCGACGCAATCCTCCGGCTTGCCAACAAGCTCGTCGCGCAGATAGGCATTCCACCGCACGAATCGCCCGTGTTTGTCGAGCATGTAGAAGGCACCGGGAATGCTCCCGATAATGGTGTTCGTGAGAGCCTGCTCGACTTTCGAACTCTCCTCCGCCCGCTTGCGGATCAGCGCCTCACCGATGTGCGACCCGACCCCTTCCAAGAGCTCGACCGTTTCGATGGTGAAGCAATCTTTCCTCCTGTCGTTGAGCTGGATCAGACCCACGATCTTCTCGTGGGTGCGAATCGGAACCAGGGCCACGGAGGCATAGCCGCAGCGGACGCACAGGTTGCGCGGATGGAACCGGGGATCCTTGTCGGGCGGGATGTCCAGCAGCGCGGAGGAATTGTTGGTCCAGAAGCTTCCCCCCGGCGTGAAGATCTCGCTTGCAGGGGCTGCCTTGCCGGAAACGACCAGGCCGCACGCGCATTCCAGGCAGGGGGCTCCGGTATTGTCCCGGCAGACCCGGCCATCCGGGGTCCGCCCGAGCAGCGTGTTTTCCGTCCGCAGAAAACTCCTGGAAAAGCCTTCCTGGACGATGTAGGGGAAGTCCTCTCCGTCCTGCAGGCGGATGCCCAAGGCATCGACGCCGGTCCGCGTCTTCAGGACGGAGAGGACGCGACGGAGGCAGGCGGAAAAATCTTCCGGCTCGCTGAGAATCTGCAGGATTTCCCTGCCCATTTCCCGGTAAATTTCCGCCCGCTTGCGTTCGGCCAGTTCCTGCTCCAGTGCGCGGGTGCGTTCGGCGACGAGCGCGGCCAGCTGCTCTTTTTCGAGCCGCTGCAGCCGGTTGGCGGCCTTGAGCTTGGCCATCGCCAGAATCTGGACGGTCAGCTCGACCTCGTCGAACGGCTTGGAAAGAAACCCGTCCGCCCCCGCCTCCACGGCTTTGATGCGGCTGTCCCGGTCGGTATGGGCCGTCAGAAACAGCACGGGAATCGATTTCAGGCGAACATTTGCTTTCAGCTTCCGACAGACCTCATACCCGTCCATGTCCGGCATGACGATGTCGAGCAAGATCACCTCCGGGTCTTCGGCCTCCGCCAATCCGAGGCCGGAGGGGCCGTTCAGGGCGGTCAGGAGCCCGGCGCCGGGCAGGCGGTCCAACAAGACCGCCTCCAATACCCTCAGGTTGTCCGAATTGTCGTCGATCGCCAGGATTTTCATCTCATTCTTCACCGAGAAATTCCCGCAGCAGGCCCAGCAGCACGCTGTGATCCACCGGCTTGGAGAGGTAGCCGTCGAAGCCGTGGGCGAGAATTTCCTCGCGATCTCCTTTCATGGCGCTGGCGGTGACGGCGATCACCGGGATGTGCCGCAGGGTTTCGTCCTGCCGGAGCCTCTGGAGAACCTGTATCCCGTCCAGCCCAGGCAGCGCGATGTCCGTGAGGATGAGATCGGGCAGGTGCATCCGCGCCTGTTCGAGGCCCCCCCGGCCATCTTCCGCTCCGACGACGCGATACCGGGTGCCAAGCAGGGCCTTGAGGGTGGCCAGATTGTCGGGGTTGTCCTCGATCACCAGAACGATGGGCTTTCCGGGGCGTCCGGGACGGCGGCGGGGAGGCGGGGGGGGCTTGGTCTCCGGCGGCGCGACCATCGCGGCCACTGCGGCCAGCAAAGCGTCTTTGTTGATGTTGCCTTTCTGGATCAGCTGGTGGATATGGTTTGCCTTGAGGACGCTCAGCTCCTCCTTGGTCACGTGCTTCGCGGTGAGGATGATGACCGGCAGATGGGCGGTCCGCGCGGCACTGCGGATCGCCGTGAGCACTTGAAAACCGTCCACGCCCGGCATCATCAGGTCGAGGATCATGGCGGCAGGCAGGTTTTGTTCGAGATGCTCCAGTGCCTCCCGGCCATCGTGCGCCACCTGGACGCTGTAGCCGTCGGCTTGGAGGATGTTTGTCAGCTGGATGATCGCGGACTCATTGTCCTCAACCAACAGGATGTTTTGGCCGGGGTTGGGTTCGCACGGGGGGTCGACTTGGAGGGATGGCCGCCGTGCCGTCCCGGATTTCGGATCTTCGGGAGGACGAATGGGCGCTGACGGCGCAGTGCCCTCAGGGTCCAATGGCAGCCGGAGGGTGAAGGTCGAGCCTTTGCCGGGCACGCTCTCCACTGCGATTTCGCCGCCGAGCAGCACGGCGTATTTCTTGGCAATGGCCAGCCCCAGCCCGGTGCCGCCGTATTTGCGGGAGTTGCTGCCATCGACTTGGCGGAATTCGTCGAAGATAAAGGAAAGCTGGTCGGCGGCGATGCCGATGCCGGTGTCTTGAACCGAAATGCGGAACGCGGGTCGGTGGCCGGGTTCGGAGCGGACATCCGCCGTGATCGTCACCCGGCCTTGCGGGGTGAACTTGACGGCGTTGCCGACGAGGTTCTGGAGGATGTGCCGGCACTTTTCGTGGTCGGAGGCGAGGGGCGGCAGATCGCCGGGGACCTCGTTGAGAATCGCGATCTTCTTTTCCGCCGCCTGCGGCTCGAGCATGGCGACAATCTCGCCGACCAGATCGCGGACCGCGAAGCGGCTGATCGCGATGTCCTCCCGGCCCGCCTCGATCCGCGAGAGATCGAGGAGATCGTTGATCAGGGTGAGGAGGTTTTTGCCGTTGCGTTCGATGACTTCGAGGTAGCCGTATTCCTCGTCGGGAATGGTCTTCGCCAGGCGGCGGTGAAGGACGCCGGTGAGCGCGATCACGGAGTTCAGCGGCGTGCGCAACTCATGGCTCATGTTCGAGAGGAACGCGCTCTTCAGCCGGTTGGCCTCGCCGAGTTCCCACTTCTGCATTTCCAGCTCGGTGTTCTGCCTGCCCAACTCGTCGCCTTGCACCGACAGCTCCCGCTTCTGCGCGTCCAGCTCCCGGTTCTTGTGTTCGAGGCGCCCCGCCAGGTTCCGGATTTTTTGGAAGGCGAGCACGCCGTTCACGCGGGCGGTCAGCACGCTCCAGATATCATTGATCAGCCTGATGGACGGCGCGTCGTAGGCACGGATGCTGGCCAGCGAAATCACCGCCGGGACCGCTTGGTCGGCGAGGACCGGGATGGTCACGATTTCACGGGGCACGAACTGCCCGCTCGCCGCAGCGAAGGTGAAGCGCGAATCCGCAGGGATTTCGGTGATCCGCTGGATCTGGCGCGCGGCCAGCGCCGCGCCCAGCTCGCCCTCCAACTCCGTGGCGGAGAAGGCGACGCGGGCACCAGCCCCCAGGCCGATCGACTCGAAATGCTCGTAGGCGGTCCCGTCGTCGCTCAAAAAATAAACCACCCCCACCTGCGAGCCGGTATGCAGGAGCAACGCCTTGAGCGTCTCGCGGCAGAACGCATGGGCCTCGTCCTCCCGGAGCATGACACGCGCGATTTCGGAAGCGTTCTGCTCAATCAGCATTTCCACCTGAATCGCGTCGGCCATGGCGTTGAACGAGGCGGAGAGCACCCCGAACTCGTTGGCGGAAACAAACCTGCTGCGCGCGTCCATGTTCCCCTGGCGCAGTTGCGCGGCCGCCGCCGACAGCTTCCGGAGCGGGTCTTTGATCCCTTTCAGCAGGAGCCAGATGATAGCGAGGGAGAGGAACAGGATCCCGGCGGTGGTGACGAGCAACTGGCGGGCGAGGAAACGGTGTTGCGCGTTGGTGTCGCGGTAAAGCTGATCGGCCTTGTTCCGGGCGAAGGCATCCATTTTCGCGATGCATCCCAGCAATTCCTGCCTCTGCGCGCCGATGTCCCCGGTTTCGCGGATGCGGTCCATGACCGTGGAACCGCCCGGCGTCCGCACCCATTCCTGGCTCCCCTTCACCCACCGGACGAAGGCATCCCGCGCGGCCTCGACATCCTCGCGCGGCCCCAAATACCTGTCGAACAGGATTTGAAATTGTCGTGCGGCATCGGCCTCGTAAACGGCGCAGTCCTGGACGGCAGTCCGCCTCTCCTGGTCGTGATCGGCCAGGAGCATGTTCCTGAACTCGATACGCATGGCCAGAATGTCGGCCGAGAGGGCGTCGAGGGCCTGACGGACCGGAAACGGATGCTCGAAGATGGTCATGCTCTGGGAAAAGATCTTGTCCGTTTGCACCCAGGCCAGCGTGCCCAGAAGCGCCACGAGCGTCAGAATCGCGCCCAGGCCGAAACGCAGTTGCGTGCCGATGGGGACATCGTTGAGCGAGCGGAACCAGTGACCGGGGCGATGGAGTGCCGCCGTGGTCGCCAGACACCCTCCCAGCAGCAGAAAGGAAATCGCGGTCGGCAGGGCCACGGGGATGGTCGTGCCCTGGTAGAGCAACGGTTCGCCGAGCGCGTAACCGAGAACAAACAGCAGCCCGAGGAGAAACACCGCCGACCCCAAAATGCCTGACAGCACCAGCCAGAAGCGGGCGCGACGTCCGGTGGAATGCCCCCGCAAGAGCGCGACCAGAGAAAACCCGGCCAGAAAGAAAAGCACGCCGGTCACAGGCGACATGCGCCCGACACGAAACGTCCCCAACACCCCCCTCTCGTGGAGCCACTCGTAGTCCGGGATTTCCGGGCGGCCGGTGAGCCATCCGACAAACACCACGAGCCCGTAGAGGCCGACGAGGATGCCGACCAGGACGGCTCCCGCACGCGCGACCGCGCTGGAGGTCGGACGAAACGAGACGAACAATGCGGCCAGGAGAAGAATGAAGCCGATGGCCGTGCTCGGAGCCATCGGGATGAATTCCCCGTTGTAGCTGGCAAAAATCGTGAATCCGCTCAGGAAGCCCGCGAGGCTGAACAGGGGCACGAGGATCGCGGCCCCAGCCAAAAGCGTGGAAAACCGCCGGAGTCGGATTCTGTCGTCGGCAAAAAAAGCCTGCTTCATAACCATCTTGAGTCGGTTTGGAAAACCGCCGCCGGGGGGGCCACCGCGCGAAGTCCCTGATGTCCGGACACGATAGTCCTTTCCGCCTCGCCGGTCACGAAAAAACCGCCGGGGGAAATCGCGTGCCAGAGCTTCTCCAGGATGCTTTGGCGGGCGTCTGCGCGATAATAGATCAACACGTTGCAGCAGAGGATCAGGTCGAAGTCGCCGAATATGCCCGCCGCTGGGCTCGCGGACGAGTCATCCAGCAGGTCGTGAACGGAAAAATCCACCTGCGACCGCAGCCCGGGAACGATGACGTAAGAATCCGCCTGCCTGAAAAAATAGTCGCGCAGGTGCCGCGCGCGGACGTTGCCCACGTCCCCGGCACAGTAAACGCCGACGCGCGCCTGGTCGGGCTCGGCCAGGTCGGTGGCAAAAATGCGCCAGGAAACCCGCTCGCCTTGTGGGGAGGTCAATTCCTCGAGCAGCATGGCGATCGACCAGGCTTCCTGCCCGGACGCACAGCCCGCCGACCAAACCCGGATCTCGCCGCCGGATTTCTTTTTTGCTTCCACGAGCCCGGGCAGGACCAGTTGCTCGATCACGGCAAACGTGAGCGGATTGCGAAAAAAACTGCTGTGGTTGACATGCAATGAACGGAAAAACTCCTCCGCTTCCTCCGGGGATTCCGCCAGAAAGTCGGCGTATTCCGGAAGCGATGGCATCTCGTTCGCCAGCAGTCTCCCGGCGATTGCTTTCCGCAAAAACGCCTCTTCGAACCGAAAAAGGTCCAGGCCGAGCACCCCCGATGACGCCCGGATGAAATCATCCGGCGGCCCGGCGGTTTCTGGGGGGGCCGGTTTCATTTTGCTCGTCACTTGGCTGCCTCGCATGGATTCGAACCATGACACACAGATCCAGAATCTGCAGTGCTACCGTTACACCACGAGGCAAGTTAAATCGTCATGTTTCAGTGAGTTGCGTGAGTGTTTCCCATCACGTCACCGGTTTTTGCCGGAAGCGCATTTTTATCAGGCAATCAGAGGCTGCGCAACTGATTATTTTTCGACCCTTCAAAGCGGGGCGCATGCCCCCCGAAACCTGCATTTGCAGGATTGGTTTCCCGGCGGGCGGCTACGCCCCGAGAACGCTCTGCGCCGCGCACAGATCCAAAAGATCGTCCCACGTGATGTCCAGATGGGGGTCTGACTTTTTCACAAGTTCCAGCGTCGACGAGGCAATCCGGGCTGCGGCGTCCTTGAGCCGCCGACTCATTTTGCTTTCGTCCCACCCCCAGATGAGCGCCAATTCCCGGCGGGTGAGCTGGTGGGCGTGGACGAGTTGAAGGAGGACGAGGTCCTCGGAGCCGCAGGACTCCAGGGCTTTCCGGATCGAGGCGGCGAGGATGTGTTTGATTTCCTGGGCCGGGTCGCTGGCCGGATGTTTGATCCCGCTCGTGTCTGCGAGAGGAACCTCCAACCGTTCGACCGCACGGGCGTGGACGGCCTGGCTGCGTTTGAGGGAAATCCACCGGTTCATGGCGATGCTCTTCAGCCAGGCGCGCAGCGGGGAAAGCCCGTTATACCTGGCCAGGAGCGGCTCGGGACGGCCCGGCCCCACCACGCAATCAATCCAGAGTTGCGAGAGCAGATCCTGCGCTTCCACGGGCGAGGCACCAGTGGCGACGAGCATTTGGAAGAGGGAGGAAAAATGATCGGCTTTCAGCGCTCTCACCCGCTCTTCATCCCCTTCGAGGCAGCTCTGGGCCAAGTCCACATCCTGCAGGTGAGAGGTTTCGTCGGCTGCCATTCCCGGCATGAAACCAGTTCCCCGCGCGGCGGGCAATCGCATTCCCGTGTGCTGTCGGCGACATATTCTTTGCAATTTCTCCCGTCCGGCGCGTATGGGTGGTATATGGATTCCCATGATCTGTCGGGCTTGTTCCGATTTCTTGACAGCCTCGACCGTGAAGTCCGGGGCCGCGAGTCGCAGCCCCCGCCGCCGGAAGTCCGCGCACGCATCGCCCGGTTTATCGAGGGCGATTTGGCCGCAGCGGAACGCGCCGCGCTTTTGGAAGACTTGCGGAACGGACTGCCCGGCTGGATCGGGTGGTTTGCGGATCAGATCAAGGCCGGCAACTCCGTCGGCTAGTGTAGTTCGTCCAACGGGTTGCGGGGTTGTGTTGTGGAGGCGGTTGTTCCAACCGCCTATCGGCTTTCCACAGCTTTCCACAGGCCCTTGACACAAGGGCCTCTGCAAACAAAGCCCTGTCGCACGATGGGGATGTCGTCTGCTTGGCGAACCAGGCACTCTGTTCAACCCCAGATCCGCGCGTAAGGGAAGAAATGAGAGGGGAGAGGTTCGACGACCTGTCGATAACGCGAGGGAGGGCGAAGCTCCGTCCTGGCCCGTCTTTCTCAACTGGCGGGTAGCAAAAGCGGCGAAGCCGCATAAAATGGGGATCGGGATCAAAAGGTCTTCACTACAGAGTTGGGAGCGGGGTCA